>DASWKM010000182.1:0-8965 GCA_036396635.1 Acidimicrobiia bacterium | reverse complement strand
CCCGAGGCGACCGTGTGGAGTGGTCAGGCGACGATCGTCATCGCCCGCACCCAGGAAGGGGAGCTGGGGATCATGGCCGACCACGAGCCGTTGATGGGCGCCCTGGCCACGGGGGCGGTGGAGATCGAGGCCGAGTCGGGGAAGAGAACCACCATCGGGGTTCATGGAGGGTTCATCCAGGTGCTGAACAATCAGGTGACCCTGATCACCGACCGCGCCCAGATCACGGTGGACCATGCAGCAGCCGAGGAGGTCGCCGCCGAGATGGCCGGGGCAGGGGGCGAGGTCTAGGGATTCTCCTCTGAGTGGCGAGTGCGCGCCTCTGATTGAATGTAGGGCGCATCACCGGTGATGTCCTGTTGCTCCTGGCCCTGCTGGTTGCCGCAATGGTCCTTGCGGTGTTCCTTGCCGCCGCCGAGGCTTCGTTTCTCCGCGTATCGGAGCATCGGGTCCGGTCCCTGGGGGGTGGTGGCGACCCGAAGGCAGCGCGTGTTGGCCGCCTGCTGGAGCGTCTTCCCCAGGTGCTCAACCTGATCCTTCTCCTCGCGCTTCTCGCACAGATCGGCTCGGCCACGATCACAGGTGTCCTGGCGCAGCGCTGGTTGGGAAACGTCGGCGTGACGATCGCCTCTGTGCTCCTCACGATCGTCCTGTACGTCTATGGAGAGGCGATCCCCAAGACCTGTGCGGTGCGTCATGTCGAGAGGACGGCGACCTTTGTCGCCCCGTTCATCGCCGTGATGGAGCTCTTGTTCCGGCATCCAGCTTCCCGGGAAAGGGATCACCACGAGCCCGACCGTGACCAAGGAGGAGCTCAAGCTCCTGGCGGTCTATGCCGCACGAGAGGGAGAGATCACCCAGCATGATCGCGCGCTCATCGAGCGCGCGATCCGATTCGGGGATCGGTGGGCAGATGAAGTCATGGTCCCCCGTCCCGATGTGGTGGCTATCGAGGTGACGGCGTCGATCGAAGATGCATTGGACGTTGCCGTGGAGGCGGGTCACCGGCGTCTCCCCGTGTACGAGGGCAGCCTCGAGATCGTGGTTGGCATCGTGGGGCTGCGGGACCTGGTCCAGAGGCGACACACGTGACGAGTCTGCTCACGGACATGCAGGAGAGAGGCACTCACCTGGCGATCGTCGTCGACGAGCATGGGGCTACCGCCGGTTTGGTGACCATCGAGGACATTGCCGAGCAGCTGATGGGCTCGATCTCGGAGCAGCCAGGCAAGCCGTGGCTGGCAAGAGTTGGCCGTCATCGGTGGATGGCGGAGGGATCGATGCCTGTTGACGACCTGGCTGACGAAATGGGAGTCGAGATACCCGAGGGTGAGTGGAACACGGTGGCCGGAATGATGATCGGTCTTTCTGGGAGGCTGCTCAAGCCGGGAGAGAGCGTCGAGCTGAATGGGCTGAGGCTCAGCGTGCAGTCTGTCCGCCGGCGCCGGATAACCCGCGTGATGATCGCGCGTCTGACTGACCCGGATCGCTCTTAGAGTGCCCGCTGTGTGGGTTGCACTCCTGAAGTCGATCGAGCGGATCGGCGAAGACCCCGACGACTCCCTCGAGCTGCGGTCGCAGAAACGGGTGCTGGTCGTGCTCTCCGTGGTGGTCGCCATCCTGGCGATCGGCTGGGGCAGCGTCTACCTGGCATTCGGGGAGCCGTTGGCGGCGGCGATCCCCTGGACCTACACCGGTGCGGTCACCGTGAGCCTGGCGGTCTTTGCGCTATCGGGGCGTTATGCGATCTTCCGGTTCACCCAGTTGCTGCTGATGCTGCTGCTGCCTTTCCTGCTCCAGGTAGCTCTTGGCGGTTTTGTCAATGCCAGCGCCGTCATCATCTGGTCACTCCTTGCCCCGCTGGGTGCGCTCGCCATGTCGGGGAGGAGGGAGGCCTTTCCCTGGTTCATCGCATACGCCAACCTGGTCGTCATTGCCCAGCTCCTCCAACCATCACTGCGAATCGACAGCAACCTCCCCGTACCGCTGATCGCCGGCTTCTTCGTCGCCAACGTCGTCGCCGCCACCGGGGTGGCATTCTTCGCCTTGAACTACTTCGTGGGGCAGAAGGACGAGATCTTGCGTCTGCTCGACGTCGAAAGGGGCAAGTCCGAGCGTCTCCTCCTCAACGTGTTGCCCAGGGAGATCGCCGAGAGGCTGAAGGAGTCGGATGGGACCATTGCGACCAGGTACCCCTCCGTCACGGTGCTCTTTACCGACGTGGTCGGTTTCACTCCGCTTTCCGAGGAGCTGGAGGCGGAGGAGGTCGTAGGCGTCCTCAACGACGTTTTCTCCTACTTCGACTCGTTGGTCGACGTATACGGGCTGGAGAAGATCAGGACGGCGGGCGACTCCTACATGGTGGCGGCTGGAGTTCCTACCCCACGTGATGACCACGCTCAGGTCCTCGCCGAGCTCGCCCTGGCCATGTTCCGGTACGAGCCGGCTTCCCAGGTGCGGCGCGCCGCTCCACTGTCGTTCCGAATCGGCATGAGCTCCGGGCCGGTGGTGGCCGGAGTGATCGGCACGGCCAAGTTTCAATACGACGTTTGGGGTGACACGGTGAACACGGCCAGCCGGATGGAAACCCACGGCGTGCCCGGCCGCATCCAGATAAGCCCCTCGGCGTATCAACTGCTCAAGGATGACTTCGAGTGCGAGCCTCGTGGGCTGGTAGACGTGAAGGGCAAGGGCCCGATGGAGACGTGGTTCCTGCTCCGGGCGAGACGAAGTGGCTAGGGGCCCGTCTCATAAATATTTGTGGCGTCTCTCCGGCCCTCGACGCCGCTGGCTGCGTCGAAGTGCTCGCCGCAGCTCCCGGCTGCGACTGCGCGCTTCTTCTTGCCAGATGACGCCGTTGGCTCGGAGACACGCGCACACTATTTACGCGACAGACCACTAGTGGTGTGTCAACCCGGCGGCGAAGCCGTTGACCGCCTGGGGCAGACCACTGCCGATGGCGCCGGCCACGACCGGGAAGAACATCGAGGACAACAGACCGACACTCTCCACCCCGAGCGTGACCGAGATGGAGGTCCCGCCTTCAACTTCTTCCAACTCGACCATGGTCACCCCGCGCACCTCGGAGTTCTGTATCCGCCAGGCCATCAACCGGCCCTCGTCACGCCGGTCGGGCCGTGCCGTCCCCACGTACCTCCTACCTGCAGCGACCGTGTCGAAGGAGAATCCCCGCAGCCTCCCTTGGTCGTCGATGACCGGATCGAAGACCCGGTGGACGCCGCCGATCGCCTCCCAGGTGCCCGGCTCGTCCAGAGCGGCCCACACCCTCTCGATCGGCGCGGCCGCGATGGCCGAATGGGTGAACGTCTCGCGGGGCACGGCGGCAACATAACGAAGTCGGGGCGACGTTGCCGTCGCCCCGAGCTGCCCCTGGGAGGAGGGATCCGTTGTTCTCGAGCGGCCGCAAGGACCTCTCGATGACACCTTTGTATCCAACTCGTGTGTCCGC
The DNA here is from genome assembly GCA_036396635.1 of Acidimicrobiia bacterium. Taxonomy (GTDB): domain Bacteria; phylum Actinomycetota; class Acidimicrobiia; order Spongiisociales; family ZC4RG35; genus JANQRA01. The sequence goes on along the minus strand of DASWKM010000182.1, from coordinate 5,496 downwards.
GCGGTTAACGCAGACTGGCGATCGGAGGAACTTCCTGGTTCTTCCGCGATGGCCCATGGCTACTCGAACGACCGCTTCAACCTGGCCAGCCTGGAGTCCCAGTCGCTGCCCACGGTCTCCAGCCAGTCCGCGACCTCGGCGAGTGGGGCGACCCGGGCCGTGTACACGACCTCGCGACCATGCTCGGAGCGATCGACCAGACCGACCGAGTCGAGCTGACTCAGGTGCTTGGCGATGGCCTGGCGCGAGACCGGCAGCTCGGAGGCCAGCCGCGATGCCGTCGCCGGGCCCTCGGAGTTGAGACGCTCGAACACCGCCCGGCGGGTGGGATCGGCAAGGGCCGCCAGGAGGGGTTGGGGGTCTCTCATGCCGCCATCGAGAAGACGGGTGGCATCCCGGTGATCCGATACTCGAGCAGGCGCTCGACGACGTTCACCCGCGTGCCGTCATCTTGGGGGGTCAACTCGATGGTCACTTGTGACGGGTCACCGTCCACCTCCCGCCACGACCATGTGATCGACTCGCCGGGGATCACCTCCTCGACGGTGCCGATGACTTCACGATCGGGGACCGTCACCGCGCCGCCGGGACGCGGCTCGATCTCGACCCCCATCCACTCCTCGGCCCAGCCTCCGCCGACGATCCGCTCCCAAACCTCGTCGGGCTTGGCCCGGATTTCGACACTTCTCTCGATCTGGGGCAGCTCATCCATGAAGCGCAACTTAGCAGTTGCGATTCCCTGTTAACGTGGACTGCAACCAAATGGTTGCGAATTAGGAGTAGAGATGCTGATCCCCACCGTTGTCGAGCAAACGTCACGAGGCGAGCGCGCCTTCGACATCTATTCGAGACTTCTCAGCCACCGGGTCGTGTTCCTCGGGCGTGAGGTGGACGACGACATGGCCAACCTGATCGTGGCCCAGTTGCTCCATCTCGAGTCCGAGGATCCCGACAAGTCGATCGCCCTCTACATCAACTCGCCCGGCGGGTCGGCCGACGCCATGTTTGCGATATACGACTCCATGCAACACATCCGACCGGCCGTCCACACCACATGCATAGGGATGGCTGCATCCGCTGCCGCGGTGATCCTCGCCGGAGGGGAGGAGGGTGAGCGCTCGATCCTGCCTCACGGCAGGGTGATGATCCACCAGCCACACATCGGTGGTCTGGGCGGGCAGGCCTCGGACATCGAGATCCACGCCGCCGAGATCGTGCGGCAGAAGGAGATGGCCAATGAGATCCTGGCCCGACACACCGGCAAGAGTGTCGACCAGATACGTCGGGACACCGACCGTGACCGCTGGCTGACCGCAGATCAGGCGGTCGAGTACGGGTTGGTGGACACCATCCTCGCTCCCGCTGCCATCCCCGCAGGTCTGGAGGGTTAATCACCTGGCCCAACGGGCCGCGTATTCGTAGACTGAGGGCCCCCTCCCAGATCAATGCTGATTGCGCGCGACCTCCGTATCGAAGCCGGCATCCGGACCCTCCTCCAGGATGCCTCGTTCAGTGTGCAGTCGGGTGACCGGATCGGTCTGGTCGGCCGCAACGGGGCGGGCAAGACCACCTTGATGCGTACCCTGATCGGTGAGCTGCAGCCGGCCGAGGGGACCGTCCTCCGCTCCGGGAGCATCGGCTACCTCTCCCAGGAGGCGGCCCTTCCCGAGCTGGAGCACCCCGACGCCACGGCACTCGAGCGAATCCTCATGGCTCGTGAGATCGGCGCCATGCAGCGTCGCATCGAGCACTCCCGCCGGCGTCTCGAGTCCCTCGACGGTGACGAGAGGGACCAGGGGATCGCCCGTTTCACCCGTCTGCACGATGAGTTCGAGTCCAAGGGCGGGTTCGTGGCCGAGGCTGAGGCGAAGCGCATCGCATCGAACGTTGGCATCGGCAACGACGAGCTCGCCCAGCCCGTCAGGACGATGTCCGGTGGCCAGCGGCGGCGGGTGGAGCTGGCCCGGATTCTTTTTGCCGACACCGCCGTGATGCTGCTCGACGAGCCGACCAACCACCTCGACCTCGATGCCAAGGCATGGCTCATCGAGTACCTGAGCACATATCGGGGCGGGATGCTGGTGGTGTCTCACGACCTCCCCCTGCTCGATGAGGCGATCACCTCCGTCCTCGTCTTGGAGCACGGCGAGATCGAGGCCTATCGAGGCAATTACACGCACTACCTGGTCGAGCGTGAGGCCCGTCGGGACCGCAAGGAGCGGGAGCGCAAGCACCAGGACGAGGCCATCGCCCGCCTCGAGGAGAACATCCGCCGTTTCAAGGGGACGACCGAGAAGATGGCCAAGGTGGCACGGGCCATGGAGAGCCGTGTCGACCGGATGAAGCGCGACCTGGTCGAGGTGCAGAGGAGCGGGAAGAGCGTCAAGTTGACCTTCCCGCAGCCCGAGCGATCGGGCAGAGTGCCCCTGGCCGCTTCGGGGCTGGCCAAGGCGTTTGGGGACAACGTTGTGTTCGTCGACGTCGAGCTCGCCGTTGAGCGAGGAGAGCGGATGCTGCTCATCGGGCTCAACGGGGCGGGCAAGACGACCCTGCTGCGCATCCTGGCGGGTGTCGAGAGTGCCGACATGGGCGAGGTCTCACTTGGCCACCGGGCAAGCATCGGCTACTACGCCCAGGAGCACGAGCAGGTCATCGACGGTGTCACCGTCTTCGATCACATGCGACAGGTGACCGACCTCCCCGACGGGTCGGTGCGCTCGATGCTCGGTCACTTCCTGCTGGCAGACAAGGTCGATCAGGACGCCGGAACTCTCTCCGGCGGGGAGAAGACGAAGCTGGCGTTGGCCATGTTGGTGGCCTCCCGGCCGAACGTGTTGTTGTTGGACGAGCCAACGAACAACCTCGACCCCCAGGCCAAGGAGGCGCTGCTCGACGCTCTCACCATCTATGAGGGCACCATCGTCATGGTCTCTCACGACACGGACTTCGTCGCCCAGCTCACCCCGGACCGCGCCGTGCTCATGCCGGATGGTGAGATGAAGTTCTTCGACGAGGAGTTGCTGGATCTGGTGGCACTGGCCTGACGGGGGCTGGAATCCGGGGATGAGGAGCAGTCGTCCTCACACCCCGACGGGTAGCTCGATGTTGACCCGGCCCCCGGGACCCGGCTCCGCCCAGATGCGGCCTTCCAGCGCCTTCACCAGCTCACCGGCGATGGCGAGACCCAGACCCGAGCCTCCTCTGTCCCGGCTGCGTGCGCTGTCGGCGCGGGTGAATCTCTCGAAGGCGACGGGCAGGAAGTCGCTCTCGAACCCGGCACCCTGGTCGAGCACCTTCACCGTCACCGAGCCCGCTCTCCCCGACACATCGACGAGAACCGTGGACCCGTTGGGGGCGTGCCGTATCGCGTTGTCGAGAAGATTGCGGAGAGCCCGGCCCAGCGGCTGGGGGCTGGCGGAGGCGATCACGTGATGCGACGCCTGCATCACCAGATTCACCCCTCGTTCCTCGGCAAGTGGCTTGAGCACATCCATTGCCTCGTCAACCACCTCGGTCACGTCGACGCTCATGCGCTCCATCTCGAACGACCCTGAGTCGAGCCGCGCCAGGAGGAACACGTCCTCCACCAATGAGCTGAGCGCCGCTACATCACGCTCCATCGAGTCCAGGTAGTGCTTGGTGTCGGTGACGACTCCGTCCTGAATCGCCTCCAGGGCCGCCCGCAAGGAGGCCAGCGGGGTCCTGAGGTCGTGTCCCACCGCGGCGAAGAACGTCTTTCGCGCCTCGGCATCGGCCTTCCGCTCCGTCTCGGCCTGCTGGAGGCGGGCGATCATCGTGTCCAGGGCGGCTCCGAGCCGCCCGACCTCGTCATTCCTCTCGATGGCCACCGACCCGTCGAGATCACCCTGTGCAACGTCCTCGGCACTCCTCGACAGGCGGTTGAGATCGGCGGTCAAGGGCTTTCCGACCGTCAACCCGAAGCCGAGGGCGGAGACGACCCCAAAGGACAAGACGACCAGGAGAAGCGTCAGATCGTGCTGGGAGAGGAACATCCGGTTGGCGACGGCCACCGCTCCCAGCGTCACGATCGAGAAAGCGAGCAGGGCCAGGAGTGTGACCGTGACCTTGAGGGAGCGATTTCTCCTGGCCAGCCGGGGGAGCCAATGAGCGCTGACGGCCATGACCGTGGCCATCAAAGTGAATATCGCACCCAACTCGAGTCGCTCGGCGGTCGTGGGCTGCATGACGATCTCGGTTAGGGCGAGAGCGAAGACGATGGCGCCTATGGCGAAGACGAACGCCCTCATGGCTCGAACCTATAGCCCACACCCCAGACCGTGGTGACCCAACGGGGCAACTCCGGATCGATCTCGAGCTTCTGACGGAGCCGGCGAATGTGGACTGTGACCGTCGCCGGGTCCTGCCAATCCGCCGACGAGTCCCACACGTGCTCGAGCAGTTGGGGCCGGCTGAAGACCTGGCGAGGCGAGGAGGCGAGGAAGAAGAGAAGGTCGAACTCCTTTGGCGTCATGGGGATCTGGTCACCATCGATCGTCACCTCTCGAGTCAGGCCATCCATGACCAATGGACCGAACTCGAGTCGAGACTGCTGGTCGGGTGCTTGGCCGGCTCGTTTCAGCACTGCCCGGACACGCGCCACGACCTCTCGGGGCGAGAAGGGTTTGACCACGTAGTCATCGGCGCCCAACTCGAGCCCGAGAACTCGATCGGCCTCTTCGGCCCGTGCCGTCAGCAGGATCACCGGCATGGACGAGTGACGTCTCAGCTCGGCCAGGACGGACAGGCCGTCGATCTCGGGGATCATCAGGTCGAGCACGACGAGATCGGGTGACAGGGTCGAGAGCGATTTCAGGGCGGCTTCTCCGTCACCTGCCTCGTCCACCTTGAAGCCCTCGCGTTCGAGGTAGGCGGTGAGCACCTCACGGACCATTGGCTCGTCGTCCACGACGAGGACTCGTTTGCCTGTCATTGATTGGGCTGTCATCGGATTGTGCGGGAGATGGGTGACCGGGGTGTGGTGCATGAAGCGAGATCCTCGACGAGCCTTCGTTATCCCCACCATGGAACCTCGTGGGTCCTAAACGGAGCGCAAAGGCGGAGCGGAGGTCACGGTGGCCGGCCGGGACCTCCCCCGGGGTCGAGGAGGTCTCAGCTGGTCCTCTCGACCGTGATCATGGCGACAGGGTTCACCCAATCGTTGACGCCGGCATCGAGATCACCGATGCCGAGGATGCCGTCGTGGTGGTGGATGACACCGTTCTCGGCGAGGGCCGGGTCACTCGACCCCGTGCCTTGCCCGGCGCTGTCCTGCCCCGTCAATGGCCCACATGGTGGAACGATGTCGGCAAACAGCTCGGTGTTGTCCTCGGTTCCGGCATCGTATCCCTGGGTGGTCACCGAGATCACCTGCCCCGGCTGGTTGGGCAGTTTCAGTGTGTCGACCCCCGTGAACCCGTCATTGGTGCAGATCAGCATCGAGGCCCATGACAGGAAGTTGAACGGAGACCCGCTCCC
>DASWKM010000181.1:0-11397 GCA_036396635.1 Acidimicrobiia bacterium | reverse complement strand
GAACCGGGCCCCATCCAGCAACCGGATGTCGGGTTCGAACTGATGACCCGGCGCATGACCCACCGCCGGCACACCCATGTCGCGGGCCAGCGGATTGGCCATGGGCGCATGGTCGCTGTGGGTGTGGGTCACGAGGACTGCAACCGGCTCTCGTTTCCCCACCATCTCCATGACAGCCGTGGCGTGCCGACTGTCCACGGGACCCGGATCGATGATGGCAACCGAGCCGTGGCCATCGTCGAGCACCCAGGTGTTCGTGCCCGGCCCGGTGAACGGGCCTGGGTTGTTGGCCAACACCCTGTCGATCCGCATCAGATCCCCGCCGCCAAGATGAAGACGACCACATCGCGTGCGGGGCGATCGAGCAGGGACATCGGAGCATCCTAAGAAGCATCACGGGAGACCTGGCAAACTCATCCGGAGAGAAGCCACAAGTATTACGAGACGGGCCACCAGTGAGCGACAACCCCTACCGCGACCTACCCGCCGTGGACAGGCTGATCGAACAAGTTGAGAGCCGGCTGCCCAGGGCGCTGTTCATCGCGGCCGCCAGGCAGGGGCTGGACCTGGCCAGACTGGAGATAGCAGCGGGTCACGACCCGGACATCCATGGTGTCGTAGAGGGCATGGTTCGACGCTTCGAGAGGTCGGCAGGTGTTCGTGTCGTCAACGCCTCAGGTGTGCTGCTCCACACCAACCTGGGACGAGCCCCGTGGTCGAGCAAGGCGATCGAGGCCGCGATCGCCGCCGCCGGGGGTTACGGCAACGTCGAGCTCGACCTCGACACGGGTGAGCGCGGGCAGCGCGGGGCGCATGTCTCACTCCTGCTGAGGGAGCTCACCGGCGCCGGGGACGCCCTCGTGGTCAACAACAACGCCGCTGCAGTGCTCCTCACCCTGGCGGCCACATCGGCTGGGATGTCAGTCCCGGTGTCCCGGGGCGAGCTGATCGAGATAGGCGGGGCCTACCGTCTCCCCGCCGTCATGGCTGTCAGCGGAGCCCGAATGGTGGAGGTTGGGACGACGAACCGGACGCGGATCGGTGACTATCAGGTGGCACTGCAAACCCATCACTGTGGTGCGATCCTCAAGGTGCACCCATCCAACTTTCGTGTGACCGGATTCACCGAGGAGACATCTGCGGATGCGCTTGCCGCACTCGCAGCCGCCAACGGGATCCCGCTCATCTACGACATCGGCTCCGGGCTCCTCGACTCGTCAGCGCCCTGGCTTCCCGCCTGGCTCCGCGGTGAGCCTGGCGCACGCCAGGCGATCTCATCGGGAGCGGGATTGGTCACATTCAGTGGTGACAAGCTCATCGGCGGTCCCCAGGCCGGGCTGATAGTCGGTGACCCGGGCTCGATCGCCACTCTTCGCTCTCACCCACTCGCCAGGGCCCTGCGGGCCGACGGCGTCACGCTCGCGGCGCTCGCCGCCACGTTGGAGGAGCACCTGGAGGGGCCACCGACGGGAATCCCTTTCTGGAGCCTGGCAATGGCCGACCCGTCCACCCTCACACGACGGTGTGAGGTCATTTCCAAAGCCGTCGACGGCACGGTCGAGCCGTCGACGTCGGCGGTCGGTGCAGGGAGTGCTCCGGGCATGGAGATCCCGTCGCCAGTGATCAGAATCGAGGGCGGGCATGGGATGTTCGCGTGTCTTCTTGCCGCCGAGACGCCGATACTTGCTCGGCGCGACGCCGGGGACCTGATCATCGACCTGAGGGCCGTCGATCCCGCCGACGACGAGCTGATCATCGGCGCCCTGCTCAAATGCCGCTGATCGGCACGGCCGGCCATGTCGACCATGGCAAGTCGACGCTCGTGCAAGGTATCACCGGGAGGGACCCCGACAGGTGGGCGGTGGAGAAGCAACGCGGGCTCACCATCGACCTCGGCTTTGCCTGGACCACCCTGCCCGACGGAACAGAGGTCTCGTTTGTGGATGTCCCCGGGCACGAGCGCTATCTGAAGAACATGCTGGCAGGCATCGAGACCGTCGACCTGGCCTTGTTCGTGGTTGCGGCCGACGAAGGATGGATGCCCCAGTCCGAGGAGCATCTCGCGGTCCTGGACCTGCTCGAGGTCGACCGGGGGGTGGTCGCCCTTACCAAGACCGACCTGGCCGAAGACGAGCTCGTCGATCTGGCCGCGGCCGACGTTGCCGACCGGCTGAGGGGTACCAGCCTCGAGGATGCCCCCATCGTGCCGGTCTCCGCAGCAACCGGACATGGCCTGACCGGTCTCCTCGATGCCCTGGCGGACATGATCCCGCAGACGTCCATCGACAGACAGCGGCCACGTCTCTGGGTTGACCGTTCGTTCACCGTGGCCGGCGCAGGCACAGTCGTCACCGGGAGCCTTCTCGATGGCAGCATCTCCGTCGACGACCAGGTCGAGGTCTACCCGAAGAGGGACTCGGCTCGGGTACGAGGGGTTCAGAGCCATGAGCGGTCCCACCAGACGATTGGCCCGGGCCGACGGGTCGCGCTCAATCTGGCCGGCTTGGACCACGATGAGATCGAACGCGGCCACATGATCGGTGTGCCCGGTCAATGGGAGATGTCCCAGCGCTTCACGGTGAGGTTCCGGGTCGCCCGATACGTGGAGGAATTGCGCCCCAAGGGCGCATATCAACTCCATGTCGGTTCTGCCGCCCACCGCGTCGACATCACCGGGCTCGAGGGTGATACGGCGGTCTTTCAGGTCGACACCCATTTGCCGTTGATGACCGGTGACCGCTTCATCCTGAGAGACACCGGGCGAAGACTGGTGGTGGCCGGGGGAAGGGTCCTCGACCCGGCACCCCCGGCGGGGAGACGCCGGGCTATCGCAACCTCGAAGGCAATCGATCCGGCTGCGGGCCCCGACGAGATCGCCGGCGCACTGCTGGCGATTCGGGCCAATGACGATTTCGCCCGCCTCCTCGCCCACAGCGGGGGCGGCACGCCCCCGACTGGAGTGGTCATCGCCGGCCGGGTGGTGGCCACGACATATCTCGACTCATTGGAGGAGCGCGCCGTCATGCTCGTTGACGAGGAGCACGAGAGTCATCCACTCCGGCCCGGGCTGCCAATGGCCACCCTCGCGGGACGTCTCGGCGTCGAACCTGCAGTGGCGGAGGCGATCGTCGCCCGATGTGACGCCCTCCAGAGGATCGGGCCAGATGTCGCCCGAGTCGGTCACGGCAATGCGCTCGACGATGATCAACTCGTGGCATGGGAACGGGCGAGAGCTCGGCTCGAAGAGAGTCTCGCGGTTCCCCGGGAGTCGGATCTCGGTCTGGATCCGGAGATCATCCATATGAAGATCCGGGCCGGCGAATTGATCCGGGTGGCCCCCGGACTGGTCTACCTGCCCAGCCAGATCGCGGCGTTGAGGGAGAAGCTGGGGACCCTCGGCGAGTCATTCACTGTGGCTCGGTTCCGTGATGTCTCGGGTCTGTCACGCAAGTACGCAGTCCCAATCCTCGAATGGGCCGACAAAGAAGGGCTCACCATCCGCCACGGCGATGTCCGCAGCGTCCGGTGAGCCCTGTTGGCCAGCAAGGGAACCAGTCAGCCAGGTACCAGGATGCCCCTCCGCTCCATCTCGGTGAGACCGCCCCATATGCCGAACGGCTCACGGATCTCCAGCGCGTGGTTGGAGCACGGACCTTGCACCGGGCACACCCCGCAAATGGCTTTTGCTTTCATTTCCCGCCGCTCCCGCTCGTCCTTCCTCTCAAAAGTCGAAGGGGGGAAGAAAAGGTAAGCGTGGTTCCCACGACATAGCGCCTGCAGTTGCCAGTCTTCCGAGTGCGACAACCTCATAACCTCCCGCTTGTTTGCGACAACCTTGTCGAAGCTACCGAACTTCGGGTGATCGATCAAGCGAAAAGCTGCGAGAGGGCGCCCTTATGTTTCGCGGCCTGTAACCAGCCGATCAACTTCCAGAAACATGCCGTCGACGCCATCCACGACGACTTCGTCCCCTTTCGTGATTCCTGCTTCGCGGTGAGCGGTCGCACGCCAACGGGCGCCGCGGACTTCGACGAGGCCGTCGGGGTCGAAATCGGCGAGAGCCACACCATGCTCACCTATGAGTGAGTCCCGCCCGATGGTGTCTGTGGACAGCCTCGCTCGTTGAACGGTGGGCATGGCAATCAGGAAGAAGAAGAGGCTGGCGAGCACCGAGGGCAGCACCAGCCACCAGCGTGGGTCGATTTGACCGCCACCGTCGATCAGGGCCATCCCCGCTAGTTGGAGAACGACCGCTCCCGCCATGGACAACACGAAGATACCGCCCAATTGGTGGGCGGTCACCAAGAGCAAGAACGCAATTGCCACCGCCAACAATGCCCACCACCGGACCGGCAAGGTCACGAGGCCCCACCCGGCAACGACTAACGACAGCGAGGCGACACCGGCGGCCACGCCCGGTCCGAGCGCGTAGAACTCGAATACGGCGATGGTCAGGCCGACGGTGAGAAAGAAGAACGCAGCCTCCGGTGTGACACCCAGCCGGAAGAACCGGGTCATGAGCCCGGGCTTGCGGAACGTGACGCTCTTGGTCGTCACCCCCCCGCCATCCACATCACGAAGCGTAGAGACAACCACCGGTCCGTCATGGGTCTCGAAGGTGGCGCCGTCGAGGTCCTGCAGGTACTGGCGAAATGTCGGTTGGAGGTCGAGACCGGTGTCCTCGGCCGCGAACTCCTCATCCGATCGTTCGGTGTCCGCGCCGAGCACCCTCGGTTCGAAACGGCCCTCGATCGATCCGGGAGCGATGGCGGCGTGGCTGGCGAGGTGGGCCAGATCGGCGGCGCCCCCATAGACGCGGGCCGGGGCCGGGCCTACCCACACGGCCACGGGCAATGGCGGCGACATGATCAGGCCCTCGAGGCGGGCAAGGCCGGGACCATCGAGGACGGCCTTGGAGTTGAGCTGGATCACCGCCAACTCCTGACCGACATCGGCACCATGCTCGATCGAGTCGGATATGAAATCCAGCGCCGACGCATCGAGCGGCCCGCTGACGTCGATGAGGTCGATACCACCACCGGTGGGCTCCGCACAGGCGGACACGGCCAGGGAGAGGCCGATGACGAGCCAAATGAGGCGAGGCACGGCGGGTGAGATTAGGGCCCCATGGGCGGATGCTCGTCTGCCACCACCTCTCGCGACGTTCTGTGAGCCGAGATGAGCACGGCTAACGTGACCGCCCATGCCCACCGTTCTCGTCGTCGCCGATGGCAGCTGGGTGACCAATGAAGTTCGGTCTGCCCTCTCGGTCGGCTCGTTTCAGATCGAGGAGATCAGCGACCCGAGAGCGGTTGAGGAGAGACTCACCCGGTCTCACCTCGATGCGGTCATAGTCGACATGCAGGTGGGGTCCATGGGTGGCATGGCAGTCGTGCGCGCAATCCGCCAGTCGACAGACCCGAGCGACCGGCCCCGCACCGTCATTCTCCTCGACCGGTCGGCAGACCGTTTCCTGGCCAGACGTGCCGGGGCCGATGCCTTTGTCCAGAAGCCGATCAACGACGCCGAGCTGCGCACCGCCCTGACTCGACCTCATACGAGGTCGTCCGAGGAAGGGGAATAGCGCTATCCGGGGCTGAAACCGAACGGCAACTCGAGGCGGTTGGCGGCCAGGAGCTCCCCATCGGCGAGGAGAGTGCGGGTCTCCCCGTCGGCGACGACTTTCCCCTCGTTCATGATCACGGCCCGTGGGCAGAGCTCGAGAGCCAGGGGGAGGTCATGGGTGATGAGCAGCTGGGTCATCGGCTGGGCAGACAGCATCGTGATGAGCTCACGCCGACCGGCTGGATCGAGGCCGGCCGATGGCTCGTCGAAGACCAACACATCAGGCTCCATGGCCAGAACCGTTGCCAATGCGGCCCGCCGACGCTCGCCCCCGCTGAGGTGGTGGGGTGGTCTATCGGCGAGCATCACTCCGTCGACGGCCTCCAACGCGTGATCGACGCGTTCGGTCAGACCGGCCCCCACCAGACCGAGGTTGGCCGGGCCGAATGCCACATCCTCCCCAACGGTGGGCATGAAGAGCTGGTCGTTGGAGTCCTGGAACACCAGCCCCACTCTGCGTCGGACCTCGCTGAAGTTGTCCTCGACCACATCCAGCTCGTCGATCGTGATGGATCCCTTGTCGGCGGTGTAGATGCCATTGAGATGCAAGGCCAGGGTCGTCTTGCCCGCTCCGTTCGGCCCCAGCATCGCCAGACGCTCCCCCGGCTCGATGGTCAGGTTCACCCCCGTCAGGGCGAGGCGGCCGTCCGGATAGGTGAACATCACGTCGCGAACCACCACGCGCGCGCTCACGAGAGGCTCAGAGCCAAAGTGGCGATGACCACCCAGACCATGATGAGTGCGCCGACACCTGCCCAATCCGCCCCGGTGGCTGTCCTCCGACCGAGTGACGGCATCAGGCCGGTGAACCCACGGGCAACCATTGCCGCATGCACACGCTCGCCCCTCTCATAGGACCGGATGAAGAGGGAGCCGGCAGCGGCGGCGATCGGCCGGGTCTGTGTGATCCACCTCGGGTCATACCCACGGGCGGTCATTGCCAGACGCATTCGACCCAGCTCGGACGCAACCAGCTCCAGGTAGCGGATCATGAATGTGGCGATTGAGACGAACAGCGCCGGGACCCGGAGCACTCCGAGACCGCGGATGATCTCGGGGATCTCGGTTGTGGCGGCGAGGAGGATGCTCACGGTCCCCCCGATCAGTGCTTTGATCAGGATGTTCCAAGCGCCCCATAGCCCTTCGATCGAGAGCTCGACTCCACCGATGGTCACGGTCTGACCTGACGCAATGACAGGGATCAACAATGCGAACATGACGAAAGGGGTCAGTGCCAGGAGTCGGACGGCCAGGAAGCGCAACGGGACCCGCGAGATCGCGACCAACAGCCCGAGAATCACCCCGTAGGCGGCGAATGCCCAGATTGCCTCTCGTGGAGTGACCGCCGACGACACCACCAGGCCGACCGCCGCGACCACTTTGGCCTCGGGGGGCAGACGATGGATGAAGCTGTGCTCATGGACATAGAGGGCATGGCTGTGTCCAGCACCCATCTTCAGACCGCCGACGAGCGACGGGGCCGCCGCTCCCGGATTGCCATGAGGATGCCTGCCCCAACCGTGAAGGTGATAACGGTGCCGACCACGCCGGCGACGGCAAGGCTGACATCTTCATCGTCGACCCCGGCAGTCGCGTAGTCGGCGAACCAGCTGTCCCCGAAAGCATGGTCTCGGGCCGAGTCCCCGATTCCGGTCTCCGCAGCCACCGACTCCAGACCGTCTGGGTCGGTGGCCCCGAGCTGACTCACGCCTGAAGCCAGCACCAGGGCGACCAGGAACCCGCCGATCACAAAGGATCGCATCCTCACCGGGCTTCGATTTGCCATCTGTTCCCGATCGAGATCGGCCGCGCCGCGCACCAGGTCCGGCCGAGCCCTGATGACTGCCCCCACCGCCACCGCGCTGATCACACCCTCCCCAACTCCGATCAGCAAGTGAACGCCAACCATCGCCAGAAAGACCGTGTCGAACGATACGGGCGCGGTGGCGCCGAACAGCCACTCGATGGCGAATGCCATCGCCGCCATGACCACCGATGCCGATGCAGCGAGCCCGGTGGCACCGACCACTCCACCGGCGCTGGCCGGGAGGAGCTTGCGGAAAAGCCGGAACGCGGCGTAGCCGCCATATGCGGGGATGATCGACATGTTCAGCACGTTGTAGCCGAGTGCGGTCAGACCGCCGTCGGCAAATGCGAGAGCCTGAACCACGACCACGATGCCGACCACGAGGGCACCGAGGGAGGGGCCGAGGAGGATGGCCGCCAACGCCGCTCCGAGCAGATGGCCGGTGGTGCCCGCAGCCACCGGGAAATTGAACATCTGGGCGGCGAATATGAACGCCGCCATCATGCCGGCCAGGGGAACGGCCCTGTCCCTCAGCTGTTCCCTGGCCTGTCGGATCGCCACGCCAAGGCTGCCGGCGCTAACCGCACCGGTCGCAACCGCGGTTCCGACGTTGAGGAACCCGTCGGGAGCATGCATAACCCAGAGACTACCAGGTTGTTGCGAACCAATCGCAAGAACTACCGAGTCGCATCATTGCCGTAACATGCATGCCCAGTGGAAGAGTCCAATGATCTCGGCGTCCTCCTCAGAGGACACGGCTATCGCCTGACCAGCCCTCGTTGGCTGGTGTGGTCGGTGCTCAGGTCAGTCGACGGTCATCTCACTGCAGAGGAGATCGCAGCCCGGGTCAACTCCGCCGACCCCACGGTCAACATCTCCTCCATCTACCGGTCGCTGACCTTGTTCGAGGACCTGGATCTGGTCAGGGAGTCACATCTCGGCATCGACGGCTCCGCTCGCTGGGAGATCGCCCACCCGGACGATCACTTCCACATGGTGTGTCGCCGATGTGGCTCCGTCGACCATCACGAAGGAGAGCTCGTCGACCAGATTCGCTCTCATCTGGTGACCAACCACGATTTCCAGGCGGAGAACGTCGATCTGGTCGTGACCGGCGTGTGTGGGGATTGTCTGAGCGAATAGAGCGCGCCAGCGATCCCCGACGTAGTATCCGGTAGCCAATCCAGATCGGCTGCCATGGACGCTCGACGCCTCGTTTCGTTACCGCTCTTCGATCACCTCTCAAGACATGAGCTCGGCCAGGTTGCCCGATGGGCCGACGAGATCGATATCGGGGTGGGGACCGAGCTCGTCACCGAGGGAGAATTCGCTCACGAGTTCTTCGTCATCCTGGAAGGAGAGGCAGAGGTCACCCGAAAGGGCCATCAGGTCAGCCGCCTGGGGCCCGGTGACTTCTTCGGAGAGATTGCCCTGCTCGAGAGCGATCACCATCGGACCGCCACCGTGACCGCCCTGTCACCTATGCGTCTCGTGGTGATGTTCAAGCGAGAGTTCAGGTCGATGGCCGATGAGATCCCTGAGGTGGGGGAGAAGCTGCACCGGACGATAAGGGCTCGCCTGGCCGCCAATTCGGAGACGGGCTGAGCTCCCGCGGCTCGGTGGTCGGCCAGTGTTAATGCTACGCCTCCACGATCACCTTGCCCTCATCAACGGATGAGGCTGGCCCCGCCGGAGCCCATGGGTACCTCGAACCGGTATCCCATGCCGGGCTCGGTTATGAAGTAACGGGGAGTGCTCGGCTGAGGCTCGAGCTTGCGACGCAGTTGGGCCATGAACACCCGGAGATAGTTGGTCTCCTCACCATATTGCGGGCCCCAGACCTCCTTGAGGAGCTGGGTCTGTGTGATGAGCTTGCCCTGGTGTCGGACCAGCATCTCGAGGATCCCCCACTCGGTGGGTGTGAGCCGGATCTCGTCCCCGGTCGCTCCGGTGACGCGTTTGGTCGACAGGTCGATGACGAAATCCTCGGTCTCGATGACGGGTTGGTCGTCACCAGGCTCCGACTCTCTTCGCAGTGCCGCTCGCAGCCGGGCCAGGAGCTCGCCCATGCCGAATGGCTTGGTCACGTAATCGTCGGCTCCGGCGTCGAGAGCTGCGATCTTCTCCCTCTCGGCGTCGCGCACCGAGAGCACGATGATCGGCACCTTGGTCCATCCTCGAAGCCCTCGAATGACCTCGATGCCGTCCATGCCGGGGAGACCCAGGTCGAGGATGACGGTGTCGGGCCGATGGTTGGCCGCTTTGGTCAAGGCCTCCTCTCCGGATCCCGCGGTGTCAACTCGATAGCCGAGGGCCTTGAGGTTGATGCCAAGGGCGCGGACGAGCTGCGGCTCGTCGTCCACCACCAGGATTCGTGGGTGCTCAGCCACGGATCAGCCCAACGTCTTCCTCGAACGGGATGTCGATCGATCCGGCGATCTTCATGGCAATGACCATGGTCGTGCCACCGCCAGGTGTGTCCTCGATGACCAGCTCGTTGCCCATGGCCTCGAGGAGGCCCCGTGCCACCGAGAGTCCGAGACCGACACCTTCACGGTTCGGGGAGTCTCCCATCCGTTGGAACGGCTGAAAAACGGTGTCGCGAGCCTCGGACGGGATCCCCGGCCCGCGGTCGCTGATCCTGAGGTCGATCCGACCCGCCACCTCCCCGGCACTGATCCGCACCGCCTTGTCGGAGGGCGACCAGGTCAACGCGTTCTCCACGAGATTGGCGACTGCTCGCTCCAAGAGATCGGGGTCGGTCTGGACCTCCGGTAGCGATTCGGATATATCGACCGTTACCCGCAACGCTCCCGGGCTCAGACCGGAGAGAGCAGAGGCGACGACCTCGTCGAGTCCCACGGGCCTGAAGAAGACATGCACGGCTCCGGCCTGAACCCGGCTCGCATCGAGAAGATGTCCCACCAGCCGGTTGAGTCGCTCCGACTCCTCGAGAGCCGCCTGCAGGAACGACCGGGTCTGTTCCGGAGTCCAGTCCACGCCGGTCTCCAAGAGACTGGTGAGTGAGGCTTTGATTGTTGCCAGCGGAGTGCGCAGGTCATGTGAGACAGCGCCCAGCAATGCCGTGCGTAACCGGTCGGTCTCGGCCATCGATTCCGCGGATTCTGCCTCACGCATCAGCTCGGCCCGCTCGATGGCCTGGATCAGTTGGGCCGCGAACGCCCGGAGGACCGTTCGATCGTCCGCCGTCAGTCGCCCGTCGAGGATCACCAATGTCACTTCACCGCTCAGCTCGATGGACTCGCTGCCATCTGTGGGGGTCATGAGCTGGCGTGATCCCTCCCAGGCCAGGGTTTCCCATCCCTCGGCCTCCCGACGCAAGACGCTGACCGCCTCGAGCGAGAGGATGTCTCTGACTCGCCGGAGCAGATCCTGATGGCTGGAGCCGAAGACTGGATGTCCCGGAGTTGTGGTTGCCGCTAGCGCCTCGGCTTGGGCCCGGGCCCGCTTTGCCTCGGCGCTGCGCCGGCTGGAGTGTCCGACCAACAGGCCTACGGCCAGGGATACCACCAGGAAGGCAAACAGCGAGAACAGGTCGTCGGGGCTGGCGATGGTCCAGGTCCGCGCCGGTGGGGTGAAGAACCAGTTGGCGAGGAGGAAACCGCCGAGCGCACTGGACACTGCCGGAAGGGCTCCACCGATGCCGCCCGTGATCAGAGCCGCCAGCAGATAGGTGAGCAGCACGTTGTGAAGCTCGACCGTCTTGCCGATCTCGAGTAGGAGCCAGGTGAGCACGGGAAGACCGAGGAAGACTATGCCCCAGGCGACCCCTCGTCGCAGCGGGCTAATGAGCCCTCGCCGCCGTCGCCGGTGACGCCCTCTCGGCCGACGCGCCCCCTCATAGGAGATCACATGAATATCGATATCGCGGGAGTTGCGGATCACCTTGGCGATCGGGGAGCCTCGGATCAGCTCATCGAGACGGGCTCGGCGGGACGCCCCCA
>DASWKM010000180.1:0-3483 GCA_036396635.1 Acidimicrobiia bacterium | reverse complement strand
ACCCATACCCCGTTTGCCGAGGGGTTGGCCGACTGGACACCTGCGTAGACATCTCCGCCGGCACTGACGGCGAGCCCGAGGACTCCGAAATCGGTGTTCGGATTGATCCCGGCAACCTGACCGAACGGCTCGTAGTCAGTCGAGCCGACCTCTACCTTGACGATCGTCCCCAGCGGGGCCAGGCCGACGAAGACGTCACCCTGCTTGTTGACCGCGATCCCTTCGGGGAGCTGGCCTTGAGCCTCGTCGAATTGGACCAGGACGCCGACGTGCCCATCTGCGAGAGCCACCCCACTGCCGATGAGCGGGGTGACCAGCGCGATGATCAGGGCGGCAGAGAGACGGCGTGAGGGGTGGGTGGTGAAGGGCATGCGAGACTCCTTGTGACGACCCCTCCCAACCTACTCACTCGGCCACCCAGCGTGAGCGGTGGGGCGAAAACGTGTTCCTAATGCGCCAGCGATCACATGTGATCATCTGGCCGCCTAGAACGTAGAGGGATGCCGGCTGGGTGGCGCTCGGACCCTTCAACTCCCTGTGGAGACCACCTCGGGGCACGCTTCGGTCAGGGCCTCGACGATGATGGCCTGGAACAACTCCTCCTCGGCCTGGCCAACGTCACCGATCTCGGCCTCGAACCAGGCGGCGAAGTCCTTGACGGTTGCCCCTTCGCCAAACATTTCACAAGCCACGCCGACACCGGCGGTGAGCGGGTCATCGGACGATCCGATCTGTCCGGCAACCGAGCCAGCCAGTGCGAGACCATCGCTCGGCTTAGCCGCATCCTCGGTGTCGTGGTCGGGATCCGTCTCCGAACCGGAGGCCGGCCCCGTTGCCGAAATTGCCTGGGGAGTCCCGCCTGTGGCCAAAACGGCCACGAACAACGCGGCGACCAATACCGCCAGCGCGAGACCTCCGAGAAGGAGGAGCCGTGGAGGAAGCATCGGTTCCTCCTTCTCGTGAGAGGTCTTGCGCATCTCGGTCAGACGGACAGGTTGGCGATCAGCAGGTCGAGCAGGTCGCGAATCTGGGTCTGGGCGTCACAGTCGACGATCCAGTCGTTGTTGTCCGCCGTCGCCCCGCACCCGTCGAGATGAGTGCGCAGATTCTCCAGATGGTGAATCGCCTGGTCGGTCTGACCACGGGCAACGGTGCGCTCGGCGTTCTCCAGCAGGTGGAGCATGGCGTTGCGCAGACCCTCGCCGGTCGACGAGTCCTTGAAGGCATCGTCTCCCAAGGCATTGATCGCGTTCTCGATGAACTCGGTGTCCTGACCATCGGGGATCCCGTCGTCGTCGGTGTCGGCGTCGAGCGGATCGAGACCGAGGGCGACCTCGAGACCGTCATTGAGACCGTCGTCGTCGCTGTCGGCATCGAGCGGGTCGGTCCCGTGGACGTTGACCTCGTCGCCGTCACTGAGACCGTCGTCGTCGCTGTCGGCATCGAGCGGGTCGGTCCCGTGGACATTGACCTCGTCGCCGTCACTGAGACCGTCATCATCGCTGTCCGGGTCGAACGGGTCGGTGCCGATGGCGAGCTCGACACCGTCGGGTAGACCGTCGTCATCGGAGTCGGCGTCGATGGTGAACAGCACACTCCCGATCGTCGGTGTCTCCGTGAGTGAGATGGTGTCGATCTCGGGGTCGAGCAGCGGGATCGGGAGGAACCCGGCCGCGATCCGGTCGGCAACCGCAGCGCCCGCCAGCCCACCGATCGCATCGCCCACGATGGCGTCGAGACCGGCAGCCTGCATCTCGGCGCCGAGGTCACCAGAGATCAGTGATTCGGTGACGTCGTCGAAGCCGAAGAAGTTGATCGAGTCGACGAGGTCGATCACCAGGTTCAGGTCGAGGGTGGGGGCGAGCCAGTGGACCACCGGTGAGGTGGTCAGGTCGATCTGTCCCGCCAACGGGTCGTCCAATTGGACGGTCGCCGGCTGGTCGCCAGCGGTCTGCCACTCCAGCATCGGGATCGGAGCGGGAGACGTGAGCGTGCCCGAGCCGTCGACTTCGAGCCCGGCGGCAGCGCCGCCCAGGCCGGGGAAGGCACCGGGGGCCACCGGGGCCAAGCCCAGATTCCCCTCGATGTGGGCGTCGGCGATCTTGAACGGCCCGATGAAGAACTGGAGGGTATCGCTGGAAATCGGGACGTTCACCGCCGGATCCCCGGAGAGGGGCGCGGTGAAGTCACCGGTGCCGGCGGCGAAGGTGACACCCGACACGTTGTCGCCGTCACAGATCAGGCCGAGCAGACAGAAGTCGAACGAGAAGTCACCGCCCACGTCCAACGACAACTCGGGCCCCGCGTCGTTGGTCGGCGTGTAGGCGATGGCGAGAGGCATGCTCCCCCCGTCGACCAGGTCGGCCAGGTCATAGGTGACATCGAGGTCCGCCCCCATGTCGACCACGAGGGAGGCATTCCCGACGAATCCGACCGTGTACTCGCCGGCGCCCAGGCAACAGTCGTCGGAGATGTTCTCATTGATGGGCAATTGGGCGGCAAAGCCGAGACGTACGTGCTGGCTGAGCGTGTTGTCGAGTGCCCCTGCCGACACCGGGATGGCCAGCAGGGAAAGGACAATGGCCAGGACAATGATCCGGCGCATTCACATTCCTTTCGTTTTGTGGTGGCTCGAAAGAGCGAGGCCGCCACAGAACGAAAAGCCTCCGTCTCACCCACGAGATTCGGCACTGAGCGTAGCCATCGACCACGCATCGTGGCAAGGAAAAAGATGCCGGCCGATTCCAAGACGTGGTTCGACCTGTCGAGAAGCCGATACACCGTCATCGATGGTTCAGGCGCATCAGGAAAACTACTTGAATATTATGAAAGTGAGTTTTAATCTTTCGCAAGTGAAGCAGAAAGGTTGGATCGATTATCTCTCCGAGGAGGACCGGGCTTTTCTCAAGCGTTTCCTGCTTGCTTCGGGAACGTTGAAGGAGCTGGCCGCCCAATACGGCATCTCATACCCCACGGTCAGACTTCGACTCGATCGTCTCATCGACAAGGTGAGAGTCGTCGACTCCTCGAGGGACATGCGTCACTTCGAGACCGCCCTGCGCTCGCTCTACGCCGACGGGCGGGTGGACGCCGAGGCGTTCCGGCTATTGCTCGAGGCCTATCACGAGGAGGAGAGAGATGCGGCGCGTTCGGCTTAGTCTCATCGTCGCGGCCCTGGTGGTCTTTCCGGCGACGGCGGTGATGGCCGACCTCGACTGGTCGGTGACTCCTCCGGAGGCGGGTGACGTGGTCGATGGTGAGGTCCACATCACTGGCCAGGGGAGCCATCGGCTCCTCACCCTGGACGAGCCGGGGGTTGACGCCGACGTTTACATCGTTAGAGGAAGCATCCGCTTCGAGGACGTGGTCGGCACGGGATACCTCGAGATGTGGAGTCACTTCTCCGACGGTGGGGCGTATTTCTCCCGAACCCTGGCCGCAGCAGGGCCCATGGCGGCATTGAGTGGAGACTCGTCAGGCCGT
>DASWKM010000179.1:0-9188 GCA_036396635.1 Acidimicrobiia bacterium | reverse complement strand
CGGGATACGACCACGGTGTCCTCACCGTCTCCATCCCGATCGCCGAGACGGCCAAGGCGAGGAAGATCTCCGTGAGTCAGGTCCACGACGCTCTGCCCGCCTGACCATTCCGAGCCCAATCGAGACCCCGGTCACATCGTGGCCGGGGTCTTGTCATGCCCTGAGGTCCCAGGGCGCTTGGTGGTGGCCCATGAGCCATCGTGCCATTTCGTACAAAGCCGGCCCTGGCCTCGCTCGCGTCTGATGAGAGCTACGCCGAGGTGCTCAGGCATGGTCGTCTGAACGCAGGAATCTTCGCGCCCCACCGGACCGACGACCAACAACCGCACGACCAGGACGAGTCCTACGTTGTAATGAACGGCTCGGGTTTTTCAACGTAGATGGTGCGAGGGAGCCATCTGGGCCGGGAGTCCTGCTGTTCGTCGTGGCGGGCACGACCCACGGCTTCGAGGATTTCACACCCGACCTCGCGGTGTGGGCCATATTCTGCGACTCATAATGACGGCCCGCCGGAACGCGGCGGATACCCTGGTCGGAGTCACATGACGTTTTGGATGGGCAAGCACGGGAAGAGGCCCGCCGCCTGGTTGGTCGGGCTGATCCTCGCCGCAGTCGTCTTCGGAGTCATCCTCCTCATCTTCTCCGCACTCGGTTACGGGGATGACCCCGTGGTCGAGGGCATCGCCTTGATCGCTGGGTGAGCGGAACAAGCCCGCGGCAGCGCAAAGCCTTGGTCGCCATCGCCGCCGGCCAGCTCTTTGCCCTGAGCCTGTGGTTCTCGGCATCGGCGGTGTCACCCCAGCTTCGTGAGCTCTGGAGTCTCACGACGGGTGAAGAGTCCGGCCTGACACTTGCCGTGCAGATCGGCTTCGTCGCCGGGGCTCTTCTCTCGGCGGTCCTGAATCTCGCGGACGTCGTTCCCAGCCGGCGTCTCTTCTTCGTGACCGCTATCGGGGGTGCCCTGGCCAATCTGGGCCTGCTGACGATGACCGAGTCCACCGTGACGATGACGTTGGCCCTCCGTTTCTTGACCGGGATCTTCCTGGCCGGTGTCTATCCGGCGGGGCTGAAGATCATGGCGGGGTGGTTCAGATCAGGCAGAGGAATGGCCCTCGGCGTCTTGGTGGGCGCGCTCACGATTGGATCAGCATCACCTCATCTCGTGCGGGGGCTCGGCCTCGACTGGAAGGGGGTGGTGGTCACCGCCTCCGTTCTCACCCTGGTCGCTGCGCTGGTGATAACCAGGGTCGGTGACGGGCCCTTCGAGGTGCCCGCACAGCGATTCCAATGGGGTCAGATCGCTCTGGTGCTGCGCAATCGGGGGGTGCGGCTCTCGACGTATGGCTACCTCGGCCACATGTGGGAGCTGTACGCGATGTGGACCTGGGTGGCCGCCTTCCTCACCGCCTCGGCGGCCGCCTCGGGCGTCAGCTATGGCTCGGTCTCGATCGTCACCTTCGCCGTGATCGCCGTAGGCGGCCTGGGGTCATGGTGGGCGGGGGTTCTCGCCGACTCCCTGGGGCGCACCCGCATCGCTGGTGGCGCGATGGTGATCTCCGGCTCATGTGCCGCTCTCACCGCCGTCGTCTTCGCCGCTTCCCCGTGGGTCGTCGTCCCGCTGATGCTGGTATGGGGTCTCAGCGTCGTAGCCGACAGTGCGCAGTTCTCCACAATGGTGACCGAGACTGCAGACGAAGCCACCCGCGGCACCGCGCTCACGTTGCAGACGGCGATGGGCTTCCTGCTCACACTGGTGACCATCAGAGGTGTGCCTGCCATCGCCGAGAGCATCGGATGGAGATGGGCATTTCCGGTCCTGGCTCTCGGGCCTGCGCTCGGAGTGCTGGCCATGATTCGGTTGTCGAAGAGCCCATGGGCAGCCCGATTGGCCGAGGGCAGGGGATGACCGATGGCATCGATTGACATGCCGGCAGCCGAGGTCGAGATCACTATCGATCAGGTAGAGGCCCTGCTCGCCGATCAGTACCCCGAGCTGGCCAGAGCTCACGTGACGGACCTCGCTCACGGCTGGGACAACATCCTGTTCCTGATCGACCGAACGTGGTCGGCGCGGTTTCCGCGGCGTCAGATGAGCGTTGGCCTCATCGGCAACGAGCGACGATGGCTGCCTCGGCTGGCACCATTGCTGCCACTGCCGATTCCAGCCCCCATCTTTGTGGGAGAGCCGGGGCACGGATATCCGTGGCCGTGGTTGATCACCAGATGGATCCCTGGTGAATCGGCGGCGACCGCGCCCGTTGTGGACAGAGAGGAGTGTGCGCGGCAACTGGGAGGCTTCCTGTTCGCACTCCACCGGCCCGCCCCTGCCGAGGCACCGAGGAATCCCTTTCGGGGTATCCCCTTGCATGAGCGTGACACGGCCACTCGCCAGCGGATCTCCCGGCTTGGCGACAGCGTGGACCCCGTGTTGCTCGGCGCGCGATGGGCCGCGGCGCTGTCGGCAGCGCGATTCGATTCCGACCCGGTATGGCTCCACGGTGATCTGCATCCCAACAATCTGATCTGTGAGGGCGGGCGGTTGGCCGGGGTCATCGATTTCGGCGACATCACTTCGGGTGACCCTGCCACCGACCTCGCCGTTGCCTGGATGATGTTCCCTCTCGAGCTTCACAGCGTGTTTCGAAATGCATACGGGGACGTCGACTGGGACACCTGGGAGCGTGCGCGGGGGTGGGCCCTGTCGTTGGGCCTCGCCTATCTGGCGAACTCGGCCGACAACCCGATCATGCGCAGACTCGGAGAGAGGACCATCGGCGCGGTCTTGGCCGACCATCCGAGCTGACCGGATCAGGGCTCGGGGATGGCTCTCCCGCTGCAGTCGATCCCCTCGGCCGGCCGGTAATTGGCCTCGATGGTGTCGACGACGATCCGTCCGTCCGGGTAGGTGCGTTGGCGGTCCGTCTCGACGTGTGTGCACAGGCGACGCCTGGTGATGCGCTGCTCCAGCTCCTCGACCTCGAGGTGCTCGGTGGAGTACAGGGTGACCGTGATCGAGTGGTCGTCATAGGAAGGCCAGATGAGGACTGGGTAATCCGTGGTGTTGGTGATCACGAGGTCCGGGCCGGGAGCGGAGAGGGTGGCCTCGCGGCCGAACGGATAACGCGAGAAGTAGATCGAGTGGCTTTGGTACTCGTCGAGGTCGAGACCGGCGAAATAGGCGGCATTGAAAAGCGTCGTGACGAACTGGGAGACTCCACCGCCGATCTCCTCGACCATATGCCCGTGCCGAATCGCCCCTGCCGCCACGAAACCGTTCTCACGCGTTCGCGGCCCGATGAACTCATTGAGTGAGAGACTCTCGTTCGGGACCAGGTACACACCGGTCAGGAGATCCGCTATCCGCTGGATGTTGGTGACCCGGCTCTCACAGCACGGGTGCTCGGTGGTGAACTGGGCAACCACCTCTGTGACCTGGGTGCCGTCCGCCCACGCCACCACCTCCTCGTCGTCATCGGGTCTCGGCTCCAATGCATAGAACGCACTACCGCCGTTGAGCAGCTCGCGGGCGGCGGCCGCCACCGATTCCCTGGAACAGCACACCGGAGGAGGCTCACCTGAGGACTTCAGCTGGACCACTCCATCGACGACCTGGAACTCGGGTGGCGAAAACGGCCCCACCGGCTCGGGGAACGCCCTTTCCAGTTCCTCCTGGAAGGCCCCGATATCGATCGTGATCGTCATGATGCCGTCGGTCACGCTGGAGCGAAGATGGCGGCGAACCTGAGAGGCGGTGATGCGAGCGCTCTTATCGCCTATCACCGTGAGAATTCCCTGTTCGGTCTTCGCGCTCAGCTGGTCGGTCAATGCTCTCGCCGCCTCATCGGTCACGGTGGGGTCCAACACGACGCGGGAGGCCTCGACGACGACGGGCCCTTGGTCGATGCCTGCGACGGCCAGCGACGCCATGGTCTCATCGACATCGATGCCCATCCCCTCCCGGCCCGGAATCAGTGTCAGCCCATCTCCGTCGCTGGTCAACTTGGGCTCGACGGGGAAGGAGATGACCAGATCGTCCTGAAGGAGCCGTTGCCGGGCGACGGCCCCATCGAGGGCGAAGCGATCCGCGATGCTCACCGTGTTGAAGGGGGTGGTCATCCAGGCCACGAACTCGCCCCACGGCCCCTCACCGTGCCTTGCCGAGATGGCGGCAGCGACCGTCTCGTCGTATTGATAGTCAAACCCGATGTCCTCGGCAGTCATCGTGACGCTGCGCTCGCCCAAATCGATGGTCACCGGCGTGCGCAAGAAGGCCGCTTCGCGATCACCGACGACCTCGGCCACCGCATCGGGGGTCATCTCGGAGACATCGAGGCCGGCGAACCTGACATTGGGCGCGACGTGATCACCCTCGCTGGCAACGTGCGATGTCCATGCGGACGCCGCGATTGCGAGGGGGATCAGCAATGAGGGAAGGACCCACAGCAAGCCGGTGGTCTCGGCGCGGTGCCTTGCCATGTCCGATGACATGGTACGGATCCGCTGGAACCGCACGGATCATTTGGAGGAGTGCCCGATGGGCGTCCGTCGATCATCGCCGGCTCCGCCTCTCGGGCTGGGGGGCACGTCCACAGGAGCACCACCCGGGTGACACTCACGGCGTCCGTGGTCGAGATCTCGGGCCCCACGGTCGTCATCACGCAGACCAACGGTCGCATCGCGAACAGGTAAACGCTTGACGCGTTTTGCCAGTGTGCGATAGAGTGTCACTCGAGCCTCCGGGCTCCGAACGGCTCCTCGCGGCCAGAACCCGAGGGGCTGTTCAACAACAGAGATTTGGTTTGGGGACTGCTCGCGCGTGTGCTAGCATGTCCTTTCTTGCGTCACACCCCCATTTTCCACGACCTCGAGGAGGCACCCCTTGGCTTCGCGCGTGGCTGAGCGCTTTTCGTTCGGGAAAATACCCGAAGTCCTACCCCTACCCAATCTGTTGGCCGTGCAACACGAGTCCTTTCAATGGTTTCTGGATGAGGGGCTCCGTGAGATCTTCGACGAGATAAGCCCCATCGAGGACTTCACCGGCTCACTGGCCCTGGAGCTTACCGACCACCGTTTCGGTGAGCCTCAGATGACCCTCGAGGAAGCCCAGGAGCGGGACGCCAACTATGCCCAGCCGCTCTTCGTGACGGCGCGCTTCATGAACCGTGGCACCGGTGAGATCAAGGAACAGCAGGTGTTCCTCGGCGACTTTCCGATCATGACCGACAAGGGCGTCTTCGTCATCAACGGCACCGAGAGGGTCATAGTCTCGCAACTCGTTCGTTCCCCGGGCATCTACTACGACGTCGCCAAGGACAAGACTTCGGACAGGCTGATCCACTCGGGGAAGATCATCCCGGGCCGTGGCGCCTGGCTCGAGTTCGACACGGACAGGAAGGACACGATTGGCGTTCGTGTGGATCGCAAGCGTCGTCAGTACGTGTCGGCTTTCCTCAAGGCCCTGGGCATCGCCGAGACCGACGAGGAGATCCTCGAGATATTCGACCACTCCGAGTCGATCAAGAACACGATCGAGAAGGACACCAACGCAGACAAGGAAGAGGCCCTCCTCGACCTCTACCGCAAATTGCGCCCGGGTGAGCCGACCACGGTCGAATCGGCTCGTGGCCTGATCCAGACCTTGTTCCGCAATCCGAAGCGCTATGACCTGACACGTGTCGGCCGGTACAAGATCGCCCAGAAGTTTGGCGAGAACGCCCCCAAGGACTACCGCGCCGAGGGTCTGCAGATGCTTCGTGACGAGGACATCATCGATGCGATCAAGTACCTGGTCGCCCTCCACGCCGAAGAGGCGACGATGAAGACCCATCTCGGCAACGAGGTGATCATCGCCACCGATGACATCGACCATTTCGGCAACCGTCGAATCCGCACCGTTGGAGAGCTGGTCCAGAATCAGGTGCGAGTGGGTCTGACCCGTCTCGAGCGCGTCGTTCGGGAGCGGATGACCACTCAAGACCCGGATGCGATCACACCTCAGAGCCTGATCAACATCCGCCCCGTCACGGCCGCCATCAAGGAGTTCTTCGGCACCAGCCAACTGAGCCAATTCATGGATCAGCCCAACCCCCTGGCCGGGCTGACCCATCGCCGGCGTCTCTCGGCGCTCGGCCCGGGTGGCCTGAGCCGCGAACGGGCAGGTTTCGAGGTCCGTGACGTTCACCCGTCCCACTACGGGCGGATGTGCCCCATCGAGACGCCGGAAGGTCCGAATATCGGTCTCATCGGATCACTTGCCTCCTACGCCCGTGTCAACGACTTCGGGTTCATCGAGACGCCCTATCGCAAGGTGGAGAACGGTGTCGTCTCCGACAAGGTCGACTATCTGACCGCCACCGAGGAAGAGCGCTTTGTCATCGCCCAGGCCAACGCACCGCTCAAGAGTGACGGTGGCTTTGCGAACAAGAGGGTGCTGGTGCGCCGTGCCGGCGGCGAAGTCGAGTACGTCGAGGGAAAGAGCGTCGACTACATGGACGTCTCCCCCAAACAGATCGTTTCGGTGTCCACGTCGCTGATCCCCTTCCTGGAGCACGACGATGCCAACCGCGCCCTTATGGGCTCGAACATGCAGCGTCAGGCCGTGCCCCTGCTCACCGCCGAGTCACCGCTGGTAGGCACCGGTGTCGAAGGGCGTGCTGCCGCCGACTCCGGTGACATGGTCGTCAGCCCCGTCGCCGGCGAGGTTGTCGAGGTGACCGGTGACGAGATCGTGGTCAAGGAGACGGGCACCAACAAGAAGCACGCCTTCACCCTCGACAAGTTCAAGCGCTCGAACCAGGGCACGTGCATGAATCAGAAGCCGGTCGTGTCCGAGGGCGACATGGTCGATGTCGGCGACGTGCTGGCGGACGGCCCGTCCACGGAAGCGGGCGAGCTGGCTCTTGGTCGCAACCTCCTGGTGGCCTTCATGCCGTGGCAGGGGCACAACTTCGAGGACGCCATAATCATCAGCGAGCGGCTGGTCAAAGATGACGTGCTCACCTCGATCCACATCGAGGAGCACGAGATCGATGCCCGGGACACCAAGCTCGGCGCCGAGGAGATCACCCGCGACATCCCCAATGTCCCTGAGGAGGTCCTCGCCAACCTGGACGACGAGGGGATCATCCGGGTGGGCGCCGAGGTCGGTCCAGGCGACTATCTGGTGGGAAAGGTCACCCCGAAAGGTGAGACCGAGCTGACCCCTGAGGAGCGCCTGCTCCGAGCGATCTTCGGTGAGAAGGCGCGCGAGGTCCGTGACACCTCACTCAAGGTGCCTCACGGTGAGACGGGCAAGGTCATCGCGGTCAAGGTCTTCAAGCGGGAGGACGGTTTCGACCTCTCGCCGGGTGTCAACGAATTGGTCCGCATCTACGTCGCCACTCAGCGCAAGATCACCGAGGGCGACAAGCTGGCCGGTAGGCATGGCAACAAGGGCGTCATCTCCAAGGTCCTTCCCGAGGAGGAGATGCCGTTCCTCGCCGATGGCACCGCGGTCGACATCATCCTGTCACCCCTCGGGGTCCCCTCACGGATGAATCTGGGCCAGGTCCTCGAGACGCATCTCGGCTGGGCCGCGGCCCAGGGTTGGGAGCCTTTCAAGGGCGACTCCCCGGCAGCCGTCGGCACCAAGCCTTGGACCAAGACTGCGACGCCGGTGTTCGACGGGGCACGTGAGGACGAGATCATGCAGGTCATCTCGAGCGTGCACCCGAATCGTGACGGCGAGCGGCTGGTTCGAGAGGACGGCAAGGCCGTCCTCTACGACGGTCGGTCCGGTGAGCCGTTCGATATGCCGGTGACGGTCGGATTCATCTACATGCTCAAGCTCGTCCACCTCGTCGACGAGAAGATCCACGCTCGCTCGACCGGCCCCTACAGCATGATCACCCAGCAGCCGCTTGGTGGCAAGGCCCAGTTCGGTGGCCAGCGCTTCGGTGAGATGGAGGTCTGGGCGCTGGAGGCCTACGGAGCGGCCTATGCCCTGCAGGAGCTGCTCACGATCAAGTCGGACGACGTGCAGGGTCGGGTGAAGGTCTACGAGGCCATCGTTAAGGGTGACAACATCCCCGAGCCGGGAATTCCGGAGTCGTTCCGGGTGCTGGTGAAGGAGATGCAGAGTCTCGGCCTCAATGTGGAGATGCTCTCCGCCGGTGAGGAGGTCGAGCTCCGTGAGCTGGAGGAGGACACCTATCGGTCGGTCGAGACCCTCGGGATCGACCTCAGCCGCCCAGAGCGCCCTGACAGCGAGTGACGTGACCGTCCTGGTACCCGGTACTTGATACTGCGAACGAAGTGAGCACATGGCACAACAGATATTCGATGAGCTGAGAATCGGCCTCGCCTCCAACGATCAGGTCCGCGCCTGGTCGTACGGGGAGGTGAAGAAGCCGGAGACAATCAACTACAGGACCCTTCGCCCCGAGAAGGAGGGTCTCTTCGACGAGCGCATCTTTGGTCCCCAGCGGGACTGGGAGTGCTACTGCGGCAAGTACAAGAGGATCCGATACAAGGGGATCATCTGCGAGCGCTGCGGTGTCGAGGTCACCAGATCCAAGGTCCGCCGGGAGCGGATGGGCCACATCGCCCTTGCCGCACCCGTCACCCACATCTGGTTCTTCAAGGGCGTGCCCAGCCGTCTCGGCTACCTGCTCGACATGTCGCCCAAGGAGCTGGAGAAGGTCATCTACTTCGCCAGCTACATCATCACCACCGTCGACGACGAGCGTCGGCAGAAGGACCTGCCCGAGCTCGAGGCGGCGATGAACGACGAGATCGAAGTCGTCAAGGGCGAGTTCGCCGAGTGGCACGAGGTCCGCCTCGAGGCCCTCGAGGACGAACTGGGGCGGATGGAAGAGGGTGGGGCGAAGACCCAGGAGATCAACGCCCGCCGTAAGGAAGTCGATCGTGAGATCAAGGATCGCCAGGAACGCAGTGAGCGTGAGCAGGAGCTGATCCAAGACGCCTTCGACACCTTCAAGAAGTTCAAGCCGAAGAACCTCGTCGAGTCCGAGCAGCTGTGGCGCGAGATCTGGTTCCGCTACGACGACTATTTCGAAGGCGGGATGGGTGCGGAGGCCGTCAAGGCCCTCTTGCTCAACCTCGACCTGGACGCCGAGATCGAGCTCCTCAACGAGAACCTCGACGCCCGCTCCGCCCAGAAACGGCAGCGGGCCACTCAGCGACTCAAG
>DASWKM010000178.1:0-51748 GCA_036396635.1 Acidimicrobiia bacterium | reverse complement strand
CGACAATCCACCGGAGGCGGGTGGCTCAACCCTCCTGGGTCGTGCCGCCCCACCTCTCGACAACGAGGGAGGCTCGACCCGACGACCTTCCACGTAATTCTCCACCTGTCGTGGCTGGCCCATCCCCTCTCCGTGGTTGTTATAAGAGTTGGCCAGCTCGGCGGCCTCGGCCTCGATTTGATCCTCGTCCACCAGCCCCAGATAGACGAGTGCTTTCGAGAACAGTGAAGACATTCACGCTCCGGTTGATTTGCGTGGCCCAAAGATAGCCCTTCCCACCCGAATGATCGAAGCACCTTCTTCGATGGCCACCTCGAAATCGTCGGTCATGCCCATGGACAAATCGTTGACTCCGGGATAGTCGGCTGCGATCTCGTCGCGCAGGAGGCGAAGATTGCGAAAGTGGGCACGACTGTCCTCGGGTCTCACCGGAACGGGAGGGATGGTCATCAGGCCCCTCACATCGAGCCCCAGCGCCGTCATCCAGGCGATGG
This sequence comes from Acidimicrobiia bacterium, assembly GCA_036396635.1. Lineage (GTDB taxonomy): Bacteria > Actinomycetota > Acidimicrobiia > Spongiisociales > ZC4RG35 > JANQRA01. The sequence continues at coordinate 51,254 of DASWKM010000178.1, read as the reverse complement.
ACTCGACAAGCTTCGAGGGTGCCACACCCGATTTCTGGGGCTCCTCCCCGATATTGACCTGGGCGAGGACGGGGGGCGGTGGCCCCAGCCCCTTCATCCAGGCTGAGCCCAGGGATCGACGGTCCATCGAGTGAAGCAGATGGGTCACACCCCGGATCGAGCGCGCCTTGTTCGACTGGAGCCTGCCGACGAAATGCCAGCGAATGTCATCAGGCAGCACGGGAACCTTGAGAATCAGCTCCTGAGAGCGGTTCTCCCCGAAGTCACGATGCCCGAGCTGGTACACGGCCATGATCTGCTCTGGTGTCATGGTCTTGGACACCGCCACCAGGGTCACGGCCTCGGGCGTCCTACCCGATCTCTCGGCAGCCGCGGCCACCCTGGTCATGACGATCTCATAGCTCATGGGACCCATCCGACCGACGCCAGGCGCTTCGGCGTCCGTTCCCTCCGGTGACTGAACCACCCGACATCGTGAAACGTGCAGAAGTCGACCGACCAGACGACCGATCCGGCCAATTGGGCCGAGATCCCGGCGGGGAGGTCCACCGACGTCGTGCCCCAGGTGGTCATGGCCTGGTGCTGTGGGAATCCCTCGGCAACCTCAGGCCCGACCTCGAAGCAACAAGAGCGGATCCCGGGGCCTACCACGGCGTTGATCGGCTGGTGACCGTTCATGGCCATCTCCTCTCGCAGGGCGCCGACCACACCGGATCTGACCCCTCGCCAGCCGGCGTGGGCCACCCCCACGGCACCCGGCGAGCCCAGCACGACACCGAAGCAGTCGGCGGTGAACACGGCCAGAGGAAGCCCAGGCTCGGTGGTCCACAGGGCGTCGGCATGGCCGGCCACGCCTGCTGCGTCCACCCGGATGACCTCGTGGCCATGCACCTGGTGGATGACGGCCCATTCTCTGGCAAGTCCGAGTGCCGCGCTGAAACGGGACCGGGCCTCGTCGTCGTTGCGGAGGTCCCCATCGGAGCCTTCGCTGAAAGCCGCCCCGTTCCAGCCGGGGAGCCGGATCATCCCTGCACGAAGCTCGGAATGTCGAGTGTGTCGTCCCCCAACGAGGACTCGTAGGAATCGTCGAGATAACGGCCCTGTACTCGGTTTGGCCGCCGTCGCGGGTCGAACCCGGCAGCGATCACCGTCACCTTCATCTCCTCACCCAAGTCATCGTCGATGATCGCCCCAAAGATGATGTCACCGTCGCCATCGGCGTGGTCAGAGACCACCCTGGCCGCTTCCGTGGCCTCGTGGAGTGTCATGGATGTCGGGCCGGAGACACTGAGGAGCACGCCTTTCGCACCATCCATCGAGGCCTCGAGCATGGGCGAGGCGATGGCTCGCTCTGCCGCCTGACGAGCGCGGTTTTCCCCGGTGGCTCGGCCGATGCCCATGACCGCGGTCCCGGCATCCGCCATGATCGTGCGCACGTCGGCGAAGTCGACGTTGATCAAACCCGGTGTGGTGATGAGGTCCGTGATCCCGGTGACGCCGTTCATGAGCACGTCATCGGCGAGACGGAAAGTATCCGCCATCGGTGCCGCCGGATCGCCCACCTCCAAGAGCCGGTCATTGGGGATCACGATCAGCGTGTCCACTGCCTCCCGCAGGGCATCGATCCCCTGCTCGGCGTGAACCGCGCGACGACGGCCTTCGAAGCCAAACGGCCTGGTAACGACACCTACCGTGAGGGCACCCACCGACCTGGCAACCTCAGCCACGATCGGCGCTCCGCCGGTGCCGGTGCCACCACCTTCGCCTGCGGTGATGAAGACCATGTCGGAGCCCTTCAGCACGTCCTCGAGCTCGGCACGGTGCTCCTCTGCCGCAGCCCTGCCTATCTCGGGGTTCGCTCCTGCGCCGAGACCCCTGGTCACCTCACGACCTATGTCGAGCTTGACATCGGCATCACTCATCAGCAGCGCTTGGGCGTCGGTGTTCAGGGCCACGAACTCGACACCTCTCACCCCGGCGTCGACCATGCGGTTGACGGCGTTGACACCACCGCCCCCTATTCCCACCACCTTGATCACGGCCATATAGCCACCACTGCCATTGCTCACGGGATCCTCCAGAAAGTCAAACGTTAAAGTGGAGGTTTACCGTTGCCCGGGGACAAAGTAAACCCCCAATGCCTAAGCCTCTAGTTGAGACTTAGGAATCATCACCGATGCCCCCGGCGGGCTCCTCCGCCCCATGCTACGGGTCGGGGGTCATGATGGCGGGATTGGTTGGTGCGATGAGAATCAGCACCGAGGAATCGGGCATGTCCTCGTTGAGGAGTGCGGCCAGACTGAGCGCCTTCTCTCTCATCTCCACCGCTCTCCCCAGCCGAACCTGGAACCCCGACACGGTGGCCCACACATCGCTGTCGTGAATCGTCACGACGGTTCCCTGAAGGAGCCCTTCGGGGAGAGAGTCGACGAAGGCCAGGGCACCCAGCATTTCGGCCGACGTGGTCGCCTCGGACTCACTCATGGTCGGGAAGTCGATGCGAGCCATGGTCTCGTCAGGTATCGGATCGGAGGGGAGGGCGACTCCATCGATGGCCCGCCGCGCCCAACCCGAGGACGTGTTGGCCCAGGCGACCGGCGTGCGCTCGACCACTTCGACCAAGACCTGATCCGGCCAATCGAGCTCGACACTGGCCGCAGATATCCAGGGATCCTCCAATAGCGACCTCTCAACACCCGCGGCGTTGATGCGAATCATTGGGGTACCGGCCACGACTCGATGATCGACGAGGGTCGAGTGACCGTTGCTGGCGATGATGCCCGTGGCCTGCACCCGACTGACACTCAGCCACGGTGAGAATGCAATCCAGACCAGTCCCCCGACTCCCACCACCACCAGCAGAAAACGGAGAAGCCTGCTCACGTTTCGCTGAGCGTTCTGCTCGGCGACGACCTTCCGTCGCTCTCCAAGTCTTGGGTCGATGCTCATTCTTCGAATCCGACGAACTGGATCTCCGGCTCCAGGATGGTCCCGGTCTTCTCCATCACCGCGTCTTTCACCACCTCGACGAGACGACGTATCTCCGCGGATGTCGCATTCGGGCCGGCGACGAAGAAGTTGGCATGCTTGTCGGAGACGGCGACATCGCCCACGCGGGTCCCCTTCAGACCGAGCTTGTCGATCAGCTCGCCGGCCGAGATGCCCTCTGGATTCTTGAACACGCTCCCGGCGTTGAGTGTCCCCCCCGGCTGGTGATCCCGCCGCCACCTCGTGATCTCGCGCATCAGGCGCCTTCCGACCTCGGGATACCCCTTATGACCTTTGAACGACGCCGACACGACGACATCTTGTGACGCGATGTTGGAATGGCGGTATCCGAGCCCGAGCGAGATGGCATCCACGGTCCGGGTGACACCGCTATGCAGGTCGGTGACGACCGCACCGACCAACCGGTCCTTGACCTCGACACCGAAACAACCGGCGTTCTGACGGACGGCCCCACCCACCGACCCGGGGACGCCAACGAAGAACTCGAGACCCAACAGCCCCGCTTCCACCGTTTGCCGGGCAAGACGCGGAAGTGGGACTCCCCCGCCGGCGGTGACAACGTCATCGTCGAATGCAGCTTCCATGAATTCACCGCCAAGCCTGATCACGAGCCCGTCGAACCCCTGGTCGGCGACCACGAGATTCGAGCCCCGGCCCAGGACAAGCGTCGGGTGGTGCATGGGGAGACCACTGGAGATCAGCTGCCGCAGCGCAGCCTCGGAGTCGATCTCGGCGTAATAGCTGGCTGGTCCGCCGGCCTTGTAGGTAGTCAGCGGGCCCAACGGCTCACCGCGGCGGACGAGACCCGAAGCGATCAGATCGGTGAGCTCACCCATTTCGGGTGACCAGCATCGGGGCCAGCTCGGCGTGAAGGAGGGTGATGTCTCCTGCGCCCATGCTCAGGACCAGGTCACCAGGCTCAACCAGGGGTGCCAGGAACTCGGCGAGGTCATACCGGTGCGGGACATAGTGGACCTCTCCCCCCGAGCTGCGGGCCGCCTCGGCAACCAACTCGCCGGTGATGCCGGGTACCGGCTCCTCACGCGCACCGAAGACATCCGTCACCACTACGACGTCCGCTCCGGCCAGCGCGGCCCCGAATTCCTTGCTGAAGCGCTCGGTGCGGCTGTACAGATGTGGCTGGAACACGGCCCAGATACGACCAGGCGCGGCACCTTTCGCTGCGTCGAGCACCGCATTCACCTCTGTTGGGTGATGGGCATAGTCATCGAATAGGATCACCCCGCCAACGGTCCCCTTGTGCTCCCAGCGCCGACCGACACCGCGAAACGAAGACATCGCTGCCGCTGCCCGGTCCAGGTCACGACCCATCTCGACCAACAGGGCAAGGGCCCCGGCGGCATTCAGCGCGAGATGACGGCCGGGCTGCGGCAACGTCACCTTCGCGACCCCCGAGCTCCCCTCGATTGTGAAGGCGATACCAGCCGAACCGGTGCTCAGGTCACCAATTCGCCAATCGGCCTCAGGGGAGAACCCATAGGTCAGAGTGGATGCGGCGTGGGAGACACGACGCGCTCCCCCATCGTCTATGCAGCAGAGAACTGGCCCGGACACGCGGCGAGCAACGGTGATGAAGCTCTCGACGAGCTCGTCGATGGTCCCGAAGTGATCGACATGCTCGTGCTCAACGTTGGTGATCACCAGCCCCTCCAGATGGAGGCTCTCGAAGGTTCGAAACGCCTCGTCGGCCTCCAGGACCAGGAGGTTCGTCTGCCCGAAATGGCCATTGGTGGACAGCTCCACGAGATCGCCACCTACGATGAATGAGGGATCCTCACCCATCTTTTGAAGTGCGGTGACCAACAACGCGGTGGTGGTGGTCTTTCCGTGTGTTCCCGTTGCACCGATCGTGGGAATCTGCGACGTCAGGGCGGACAACAGCTCAGGTCGACGCCATGTCGGTATCCCCGCCTCCCGCGCCGCCATCAGCTCCTCGTCATACTCGGGCACCGCCGACGAGGCCACCACCAGTGCCGCGCCGCTGACAATCTCGGGGTTGTGACCGGTGAGCACCTCGATCCCCAGATCTGCCAGGGAGTCGAGGGCAGCACCTCCACGCAGATCCGATCCTGACAGCTGGTGACCCCTGGCGAGGAGCACCTTGGCTATTGCGCTCATGCCCGCTCCCCCGGCGCCGATCAAATGGATGCGCCCGTCCGGGATTCTCATACTGCCGCCTCGATCATCGCCCCGGCGATGGTAAGGGCCGCCTCCGGCTTGGCAATGGCACCACAAGCAGTGGTCATCTCCGCGAGTCGGCCGACATCGGGCAGGAGGCGCTGGACGGTCGGAGCCAGCTCGGCCAAGGCGTCCTGATCGATGACGACGGCAGCCCCTGCTTGCTCGAGGACTCTCGCATTGCCTGCCTGATGACCGGTCGAGCCAAACCGCCCGGGGATGAGCACGGATGGGGTTCCGGTCGCCGTGAGCTCGGCGACCGCCCCGCCCGCCCTTGCGACCACCAGGTCACAAGCAGCGTAGAAGAGATCCATGCGCTCCTCGAACGCCTTTCTCAGCCAGTTCACGCCTCGGCCCCCCGGTCTCGAGCCGAGTGATTCGAGATGGCTCTTCCCGGTCAGGTGGACCACATCAATTCGATCACCCTTCCATCGCTCGAGCATGCCGGCCACCGCGTCGTTGATCACCCCCGCCCCGAGTGAGCCGCCGAACACGCCGAGGGTGGGGACGTCCTTCGACAACTCATAGTGGTCTCTTGCGGCCCCGATGAGGGAGGGGCGATCGAACTCCCAGAACATCCGACGGACCGGGTTGCCCACCCACCGTCCGTAGGGGAGCCCCGCGGTCGCGGGAAACGACACGAAGGTCTCGCGTGCCCATCTTGCTGTGATTCTGTTGGCCAGACCGGCCTCGGCGTTCTGCTCCGCGTTGTAGAAGGCCACCCTTCGTTTCCGGGCGGCGAGGGCCGCCGGGATGGTGACATACCCGCCCATGCCGATGACGACCCTCACCCCTGAGCCGGCAATGAGTTCGGTCATCGCCCTGCGGGCCCTCGCCACAACGTATGGGATCTTGAGATTCTCGAGCGTCAACGAGCGTTTGAGACCGGCCAGCTCGATCCCGAGGAAGCGAAACCCCTCACCGGGATACACGACGGACTCGAGCCGATCTCCGCCTACGTACACGATCTCGCTCTTGTCGACCCCCAGCTCGACCAGGGCCTCGCCGACCGACAGACCGGGATAGACATGACCACCGGTACCTGCGGCTGCAATCAGGAAGGTCATGTCTTGCGGTCGACGCCGGACTGCGCGATGTTGACCAGGATGCCGACTGCTCCCATCGACACGGCCAGTGCGGTCGAGCCAAACGACACGAAGGGAAGGGCGATCCCGGTGATGGGCACCACGCCAAGCACGCCACCGATGTTGACCAGGGCCTGGAACGAGAGCCAGACGGTGATCCCGGCGGCGACCATCCGCCCGAAGCGATCGGGGGCCCTCACCGCCACCACCCAGCCGGCCACCGCCAGCGCAATGAAAAGGCCGATGACAGTGAGACCCCCGAGCAGGCCCGTCTCCTCACCGATGATGGCGAAGATGAAGTCGGTGTGTGCGTTGGGTAGATAGAACCATCGGGCCCGTGAGGCTCCGAGGCCCACCCCGAAGATCCCGCCATTCCCCAGGGCGTAGTAACCCTGAATGAGCTGATATCCATCGCCCGAAGGATCTGCATAGGGATCGAGGAACGCTTCGATGCGTGTGCTTCGATAATCGGCGTCGAAGGCCAGATAGGTCGCTGCGAGGATGGCGATCACACCCAACAAGAGCACGAACTTCATGGGTGTGTCACTGGCCACGATCACTGCCATGGCCGCGGCGCCAATGATGATCAAGGTGCCCAGGTCGGGCTGGCGGATCACCAGGACGCCAACCACACCCAGTGTCGCCGCCACCGGGATCATGAAGTGGCCGAAAGTGGTGAGGAGCTTGTGCTTTCGCTCAAAGAGGAAGGCCAGCACGAACACGACGCTCACCTTGGCCAGCTCGGAGGGTTGGAAGGACGTGACGCCAGGAACCTTGAGCCACCGGGTGGCACCTCCCTCGGTCATCCCGTTGAGGTCCACAGCGATGAGCAGGCCAACGGTCAGCAGAAACGCCGGTATCGCCAACTTGCGATAGAAGCGGTATGAGATTCGGGACGCGACCAGCAGGGCAAGGGTGCCCAACCCCACACCGACGAGCTGCCTCTTGAGGAAGTGGTATTGATCTGCGTTACCGGTTGTCTGTAGGGCCACAGCGGACGATGCCGACATCGTCACCCCGAGCCCGACGACGACCAGCACGACGACCAGCACGAGCAGCGTCGTGGTGGCTCGATCGTTGACCTGTTGCCGCGCGATCTTGTCCCGTGCCGCCGCTCTGACCTTGGCGAGCGATGTCACATTGGCTGTCACCGTGGGTTTCCTCCCAATCTGGCCAGTACCAACTCGGTGAAACGATCGCCGCGCGCCCCATACGACGAGAACTGATCGAATGAGGCGCATCCGGGAGCCAGTAGCACCGTGTCACCCGGCTGGGCCGCGCTCGCCGCCACCTCGACGGCGATCTCCAACGTCCCGGCAAGACGGCCACGCTCGGCTGCAGCCTCGACCAGAGACGGTCCCGCGTCACCGATGCCGATGAGCAGTCGTACGTTGGGCTCGTCGGTTATGGGCGACAGCTCGATGCCCTTTGCCAGGCCACCGGCAATCAGGATCACCGAGTCGTGCGCCCGGATGGATGCAACTGCCGCATGGGGGTTGGTGGCCTTGGAGTCATCGACCCAGGTGACACCGCCTTCGGTGGCGATCACGGAGCGTCGGTGCGCGCCAGGCCGGTAGTTGATCGCACCGCTGCCAACCCCTTCGGGCGTTGCCCCCATCCGCAATGCCAGGGCACCGGCGCAGGCCAGGTTGACCAGGTGGGTGGGGTCGTCGCTCATCAGATCCGTGACGTCGATGGCCACGTCGCCCACGATCAGGTTTCGACCGTCGAATCCGCCACCTCCCTCGGGAACCGTTGAGCCCGAGACGGGGTACAGCTCCGAGGGCGCGTAGGAGGCGAGCCGGGACGCTCCCGCGTCGTCGGCGTCGAAGACCAAGAGATCCGCATCTGTCTGGTTCTCATAGATCCGGGCCTTTGCCTCCCGATAGGCGTAGGCAGAGCCATGCCAGTCGAGATGATCGACGGCGACATTCGTGATCGCAGCCGCCACCGGGTGAAACTCTTCGATGAAGCGGAGCTGAAAGCTGGACACTTCCACGACGAGTGCGTCGTAGGACGTGTCGGCGAAATCGGAGAGTGGGGCGCCGATGTTCCCGGTGGCCGGAGCTTCGAGGCCGGATGCATCGAGCATCGCTGCCGCCGCCTCGGTGACCGTGGTCTTCCCATTGGTGCCCGTGATGGCGATCACCGGACTTTGGAGATGGTGGTACGCCAGCTCGATCTCGCTCCAGATCGGGATGCCGCTCTCCAAGACGTCAACCACCGGTCGCGACCGCTCGGAGAACCCGGGGCTGGCCACCACGAGGTCGACCCCGTTGAGCAACAGCGGATCCCACTCACCTATGGCCAGGCCGACAGCGAGGTCTGCCATGAGGCTCGAGGGCCGCTCGTCGAAAACGGTGACGGTCATTCCGCTGCTACGGGCCAGCCTGGCGGCCGCCACGCCTGACACTCCAGCGCCCAGGATCAGCAAGCGGCTCAAAGGATCCCCTCGAAACGAAGGAAGTCGGCGTAGAAGAACCCGAGGCCAAGGGCCACACCGATACCGGTGAGGATCCAGAAGCGAATCACAACGGTGGTCTCGGGCCACCCCTCGAGGTCGAAATGGAAATGAAGCGGTGACATTCGGAGCACTCTTCTGCCCGTGAGCTTGAAGCTGGCCACCTGGACGATCACGGACAGCGTCTCGGCGACGAAGATGGCGCCGACCAGGACGAGGAGCAGGTGGGTATTCGTCAGGAGTGCCAGGGCCGCCAGAAGCCCACCGATTCCATGACTTCCCACATCCCCCATGAAGATCTTCGCCGGCGGCGCGTTCCACCATAGGAAGCCGAGCAGGGCGCCAAACATGGCCGATGCGATCATCGCCAACTCCAGCGGCGACACGGCCTGATAGATCGGGTCCGGGCGGAAGACCTCGGAATTCCTGAACTGCCAAAAGGCAATGATGGTGTATGCCCCGATCACCAGGGCCGATGCCCCACCGGCCAGACCGTCCATGCCGTCCGCCAGATTCACTCCGTTGGCGGCGCCGGTCAGCATCACCAAGACCCAGACCACGAAGAAGACGCCGAGATCGATCCCCAATGGCCTCACGAATGAGATCTCCGTCACGATGCCTGCCTGGGTGGCTCCCCAGGCAAACAAGGCGGCGATCCCAAGCTGTCCTCCGAATTTCGTCAGCTTGGAGAGCCCGAGGCTTCGCCGTCGCGTGTACTTCATCCAGTCGTCAGCCAGACCGACCAATGCCATCCCCACCAGAGCAAGCGCCGCCAACCACCCGCCGGTGCCGAACGGGCGCACCTCGAATGTGAACCCCGTCTCAGGGCCCCATATCCGCAAGTGGGCGAGCAACCATCCGATGACCGCGGCGGTGACGAAGACCACACCTCCCATCGTCGGTGTCCCCTGCTTGTGGGCATGTTGGCCCTGGATGTCCTCCTGGATGAACTGACCGATCTGGCGACGTCGCAACACCCGGATGGCGTACGGAGTCCCAAAGATGGAGAGAAGCAGACCGAGGGCGGCCGCCACGAGCAGGGGAATCACGTCGACATGCTCCCTGATTGGCGATCGGATTCCGAGGACCTCCGCAATCGGGTCAGCGCGTCGTGAGCCACGCTCCGATCGTCGAACGGGATGCGCTCACCGCCGGCCTCTTGCATCGGCTCGTGACCCCGACCCAAGATGAGGACGAGATCACCTGGGCACGCCTGTTGCAGCGCCAATTCGATGGCCCGACGCCGATCCACCTCGATCAATCGGTCCGCCCTGAGGTCAATCCCGCCGGCCACGGCCTCCACGATCGAAGCCGGCTCCTCGGAGCGCGGATTGTCACTGGTGATGATGGCCAGGTCGGCACGTGAGATAGCCGCTCCCATTGCAGGGCGCTTGTCACGATCACGATCGCCGCCGGCACCCACCAGGGCGATGACCCGACCATCGGTGAGGCCGCGGCCCGTGTCGACCGCCTTTGCCACCCCTTCAGGCGTATGCGCATAGTCGACGACCACCGTGACCGGATCGTCACCCGAGACGACCTCAAACCTCCCAGGGACCCCGGCGACATGGCCCATTCCCGAGAGGACGTCGTCGAATCCCATACCGACAGCGAGACAACACGTGGCGGCCACGACCAGGTTCGACACATTGAACTCACCCAGGACAGGTGCGTCGACGTCGGCGCTTCCCCACGGTGTGGCGAGCCGGAAGCGGCTGCCCATCCGGTCTGACACGATGTCGGTGGCGCTGACGTGCCCGTCGACGCCCACGGTCAGGATCTCCCCGCGGTAGCCAGAGGCCAGATCAGCCCCCACCGGGTCATCGATGTTGACAACCGCCATGGCCAGTTCGTACTCGGTGAACAGCCGGGTCTTGGAGGCGCGGTAGGAGGCCATGTCGCCGTGAAAGTCGAGGTGGTCCTGAGAGAGGTTGGTGATTGCGGCCACGGCGAATCGTGTTGCCAGCACCCGACCGTACTCGAGGGCATGAGACGAGACCTCCGCTGCCACCAAGTCCGCTCCATGGTCCCGCATCTGGGCAAGCAGACGTTGGAAGTCCGAGGCCTCGGGCGTGGTGCGCACCGAGGGGACACCCACGCCGCCGACCCGTGTCTGGATCGTGCCGACCAGGCCCACGGTCAGGCCTGCCCCCGCCGCAATGGACTCGATGTAATGGGTCACGGTGGTCTTCCCGTTGGTGCCTGTCACCCCGATCACCTTGACGTGGGCGGATGGTGATCCGTGAACGGCGTCTGCAAGGGCGCCGAGCACGGCACGCGTGTCATCCACGATCAGTTGAGGCGACGCAATCCCCATCCCGTGATCCACGCAGACGGCCGCCGCGCCTGCCTCGATCGCGGCCGTGACGAAGTCGTGACCATCGGCGGCGGCGCCTCTAATCGCCACATAGAGGCTTCCTGGCACGACGGATCGAGAGTCATGGGTCACATCCGTGACGTGGGGATCATCCGTGCCTACAACCACGCCGCCCACGAGGGTGGCCAGCCGCGTCAACGTTTCACCCGCTCGTGCCATCAGGGCTCACCCCGAGACTGTGGAGTGCGTACTCCATGATCTCGGCAAAAACCGGGGCTGCCGAGAGACCACCCGTGCGAAACTCGTAGGCGGGGGAGTCGATCACCACCGCCACCACCACCTTGGGATCGTTGATCGGGGCCATGCCGACGAACGACGCGTTAGTGGCCTCGGTGTAATGCCCATCCTCCCCGAGCTGGTTGGCGGTTCCGGTCTTGCCCCCTACCCGGTACCCGTCGACTGCAGCGTTGTGCCCTGTCCCCTTTTCCACAACCTTCGCCAGAAGCTCCCTCATCAGCAGCGCAGTGGTCGGAGAGACGACTTCATGAGTCTTGATCCCGGCTACCTCTGTCTGACCGGTGGAGTCGACCTTCGAGCGGACGATGTGGGGAGTGATCCACACGCCGTCGTTGCCGATGGCCGCGTACGCCGCTGCCATCTGCAGCGGTGTGGCGGCGACCGAGTAGCCGATGGCGGCCGATGCCCAACAGGTCTGGCATCCCGCATCGAAACGAAGGATCCCGGGGGCCTCGACCGTGTAGTCGATGCCTGTCTTGTCACCGAGGCCGAATGCCCGGATGTACTCGACCAGTCTCGCCTCACCCAAAGTCTTGGCAACCTCAATGGTCCCGACGTTCGAGGACCGAGTGAATATCTCGGCCACGGTCATGTCCTCGATCTCGTGCGCATCGAAGTCGCGGTAACAGCCGATGACATCGTCATCACCTGAACGACAAGCGCCTTCGAGAAGTTCGTACTCGTCGTCCACGCCCTCGATGACCGTCCCCACCGTGACCTCGGATTCCTCCAAGGCAGCGGCCACGGTGATCATCTTCTGGGTGGAGCCCGGCTCGAAGATGCCTCTCACCACGAAGTTGGAGAACATGCCGCATGCAGCGGGATCCTCGGCGTGATCGCACGCTGGATCGAGGGTCTGTCGGGTCTGTGGATCGAAGACGGGAGCGCCAACCATCGCCAGGACCTCTCCGGTCTCGACCGAGATCGCCACCGCCCAGCATGACCGCGCCGAGGTCCTCTCAACGGCGTCGACACATGCCTGCTGCGCCTGATATTGCAGGGGCAGGTCGATGGTGGTCATCAGGTCGAGCCCGGGGATGGCGGGCACGATGTTCGAGTTGCCCTGGGGTATCACCCGCCCTGCCCGGTCTCTCTCATAGACCGCACTGCCCGGGACACCGCGCAGCTCGTCGTCGTAGACGAGCTCCACCCCATCCTGACCATCACCATCGATGTCGACGAAGCCGGTCACGTGGGACGCCACCGGGCCGGCGGGGTAGATCCGGGTTGGCTCGGGATGGGCGAAAACCCCTGCCATCTCCAGGGCGAGCACTTTCTCTGCCAGCACACCGTCGACCTGACGTTTGATGTATATGAAGTCCTTGTCACTGGTCAGACGGTCGTAGAGGACATCCGAATCGACACCGAGAAGCCCTCCGATCTGCTGCGCGACCCACAGAGGCTCCTCAACCTGGTCCGGCACGGCAAACAGGCTCTTCGCATCCACCGTCATGGCCAGGATGTTCCCGTTGCGATCGAAGATCTTGCCCCGCTGGGGTGCCATCTCCCTGGTCACGAGACGTTGGCTCAGGCCTTTTTCAGCGAGCTCGGGGGCGCGGACCACCTGGATCTCGAACAGGCGATAACCCATGCCGAGCCACGCAAGGACGACAACGATGCCGATGAGGGCCATCCGGGCCCGAGTCGGGTTCAGACGGGGTTGGCTAACAGTCGTCATGGCCACCGGCGCTCCGGCTGGATATCCGGAGGGGCGTGGCCCCGTTGTCAAGCCCGGTTCCAGCGCGTTCACGGGGGTTCACTGATTGGCTCCGTCTCGGTCGGCCTCCGCCACAACCGGCGTTGGGGCGTCCAGATTGACCAGCAATCGGTTGGTCGTGTCGGGGAGGACGAGGCCAAGGTCCTCGGCGAGCGGTGCGATACGTGCGGGGTTCTCCAGACGGGCGACCTCCAAGCGGAGTTGCTGGTTGAGGGCGGCCTGCTCGTCGATGGCCCTGGTCAGCTCGGCCAATTCGAACGCAGACCTGTCGAGGCTGGTGCGGGCAAAGCCGAGACCGAGGAAGGCGACCACGGCGATGATGACCATGATCATCCACGGTGCCATCGAGGGTCGACGAAGTCGGTGGCCCTTCAGCACCCTCAGCCGGCCCACCTGCACCGGACGCGGGGCGGGCTGGGACGTCACGAGGCCACCTTCTCGACTGCCCTCAGCACCGCCGAGCGGGCCCGATTGTTGGACTCGATCTCCGCCGCCGAGGCTCGCAGCGGCTTTCTCGTCAGGATCCGGACTTCTGTCGTGTTCCCACACCCGCAAACCGGGAGATCGGGGGGGCAAGTGCAACCTTTTGCTCTCCTCGCGAACTCTGTCTTGACGATGCGATCCTCGAGGGAGTGATACGAAATCGCCACAATCCTGCCACCGGGGCGCACCAGGTCGATCGCCTTGGTAACACCGCCGGCAACCGCTTCGAGCTCGGAATTAACCGCGATCCGAATCGCTTGAAACGTGCGTCGGGCAGGATGACCTGCCCGACGCCGGGCGGCGGGCATCGCTCGTGCGATGACGGTGGACAGCATGGCCGTGGATTCGATGGGTCGGGCAGCGACTATCGCCCGGGCAATACGACGAGCATGGGGCTCCTCGCCGAGGTCGCGGATGATCCGGGCGAGCTCAGACATGTCGTACTCGTTGACGATCTGGGCTGCCGAGACTCTTGCGTCCGGGCCCATGCGCATGTCGAGGGGCCCTTCGGTGCGGTACGAGAAGCCGCGCTCGGCCTTCTCGAGCTGGTGTGACGACACTCCAAAGTCGAATAGGACACCGGCAACAGGCTCTTTCGTGACCGAACGCACCAGACCGTCCAGATCGGCAAGATTGCCCTGAATCACCGTGGCGGCCAGCCCGGCAGCGTTGGCCACCGCATCGGGGTCGCGATCTATTCCTACGACTGTCACGTCTTCTCCAAACTCATCCAGCAACCGTCTCGTGTGACCCCCGCCTCCGAAAGTGGCGTCTACCACCACTCCCGGCATCACGGGTGCCAGCAACTCGACAACCTCATCCACCATGACCGGCCGGTGATAACCATCTGAATCGGTGCTCCGGTCCTGGTTCATTGCGAGCCCCCCGGGCGCTGGTACCAACTAGAGGCGGGCGGAGTCAGGGGCCTTCCAATTGGTTCCGGGGGGCTCGCAATGAGCCCAAACCTTGGATTCTCTCCTTCTCTCAGTCCTCCTCTTCCAGATAGCTCTCATCACTCGAGGCTCGTTCGGCCAGATAGCGGTCCTTCCCCCAAAGCTCGATGTGGTCGAACACACCCAGGACCGCGATCTCGGTGCCCATCTCGAGGGAGGCGAACCGTCGCAGATCCTCTTTGACGAGGACGCGGCCCGACTTGTCCGGGTTTTGCAGATCGGCACCGGCAAAGAGCGTCCTCGAGAAGCGACGGCCGCTCCGGTCCTGGGGCCGCTCTGTCACCTCGGAGGCCTTCTCTTGAAAATCCTCGGCAGCGAAGATGACGAGCTGGCCATCCTGACCCTTGGTGATGACACAGCCTTCTTCGAGACGACGGCGAAAAGAGGAGGGCATGACCACTCGACCTTTGCCATCGAGGCTGTGGAAGTACTCGCCAAGGAACACTTCTGCTCGTCTCCGTTCGTCTGCACCGTCCGTTACCCCTCCTGCCTGGGGCGTGTCTGCCACTATGGCCCACTTCCCCCCACTTGTCAACCTTTTTGGCCCACAGCGGTGCTATCTCGTTTCTGGAGATGATCTCTGGAGATGATCTGATGAACCGGGAACCGTGCTCAGCAGGCACCAGTGCACGCCAGATACAGAAGCCCCTCACGCCTGTCCGGTTGCCCGGTTACGCCGATTCAGCCAGAAGGTATGGGTGCCAGGACGGGTCGACCTCGAAACCGGTAGATGCGTAGATCCAGGCGAAGCGCCGCGGTGGCCCGGGTTGGGTGAGTAGCCGAAGCCCGCTCTCCGCCGGAGTCCTGTTCCCCTTGCGCACATTGCAGGAGCGACAACACGCCACGACGTTCTCCCAGGTGTGATCGCCGCCCTTCGACCTGGGCTGAACATGATCGATCGACTCGGCCGGCCCACCGCAGTACTGACAGATGTGGCCGTCTCTGCCGAAGACCGCCCGGCGGGTGACCGGCACCGCCCGGCGATAAGGCACGTTGACATACCTGTTGAGGCGAACGACCGATGGCAACTCGACCATTGTCGACTCCGAAGACCAAATCTCGTCTCTGCCGACCACCAAGGTGGCCTTCTGGTTGAGGACGAGCACGACTGCGCGCCGTTCGCTCACCACCGACAACGGCTCGTAACTCGCGTTCAGCACAAGAGCTCTGGTCATCTGACAGACTTACCGCGGTGAAGGGTAATCGGAGGCGGAGGCTGGCAAAACCAACGGTTTTACGTTCAGTGGGCGATCCGGTTCGCCTTGTGCGGTCTAATGACCTCGATGACACCGGCTACGGCACTGATCAAGGCCTCGACCCAGCCCTCGGAGGTCCGCGCCGATGCTTCGTTCTCCTTCTCGCCATCGGAGGCGCGAATGACGAGCAGGCCATCGGCATCCACGGACACCGTGAGTATCTCGATCGGAATACGCCCAACCACTTGACACCAGGCGTCCGCCAGGCCCTGCACCACCGAGATCGGGTTCGCAGCCACGACTCGAAACGAGCGGACCGTTGGAGTGGCCACCTCGATGCGCGCACCCCTTTTGATGGGGGTGATCACCACCTCGACACCCAGAGCCGGGCTTGTCTCGGAACGGCCCACATTGAGGGGGGGAGGCCGATCCTTCTTCACACCGTAGGCGGCGAGCAGGGCGTGCATCTGCTCCATCACGGCCACCTCATCCGCACCCGGGCTGAGCCGCACGTCGATCCCGCGACCGAATCCCTCCAGATCGACCACGACCGAAGCCACACCCGGGATGTCCTCGAGCCGACTAACGAGACTCGACCTCACGCCACCCGCTCCCACTTACGAACACGGCGCATACCCCTACGCCACGCCAGATAGTTAACCAGATCCTCACCACTCACGGCAGTCAGATTGTCACCGTATGCGGTGAAGGCTCTCCAGTCGATATACCCCACCGATAACCCCACTCCCCCACGTCGACGCATCGCCATCCACGTCCGCAACGCCTCCCAGCAAAGCACCGGGTGTCTCAGCAGAGCCGTGATCGCTCCGCGGTCAAGGGCCAACGTCGCCTCCCGAGCTCTTGGGCTGCCCGCCGGCACGTCAGCGTAGCGCTCGCATCTCCCATTGACAGTTAAAGTTCGCCACCCTGACAACGGAGGGAAAGGGTTTGGCCGACCCGTCAGTCAACTCAATAGAGACATTCGGCGAGCGGTTCAATCGCATCGCCACCAATGTAGAGACGGTGATTCAAGGCAAACGTGATGTGATCGAGCTGACGGTCCTCGCCATGGTCTCCGAGGGGCATGTGCTCATCGAGGACGTGCCTGGTGTGGGCAAGACCCAGCTCGCCAAGTCACTGGCCAGATCCATCCATGGGGAGTTTCACCGGGTGCAGTTCACTCCAGACCTGCTCCCCTCGGACGTCACGGGTGTTTCGGTGTGGGACCGCCACGAGGGCGAGTTCGAGTTCAAGAAGGGCCCGATATTCGCCAACATCGTCGTTGGGGATGAGATCAACCGGGCAAGCCCCAAGACTCAGTCGGCTCTTCTCGAGGCGATGGAGGAGCGCCAGGTCACGTCGGATGGAGTGACACGGGTCCTCGAACCACCGTTCATGGTCATCGCCACCCAGAACCCCCTCGAGCACGAGGGCACCTATCCCCTCCCCGAGGCTCAGCTGGACAGATTCATGATGCGCGTTGTCATCGGCTACCCCAGTCGGGACAAGGAGCTCGAGATGCTCGACACCCACGGGGTCCGCTCCACCTTCCACGATCTGGAGGCCGTGGCCACCCTCTCTGAGGTCATGGAGATGATCCACATCGCCCGAACCGTCGCTGTGTCGTCTTCTGTGAAGAACTACGTCGTCGACCTCATAGAGGGAACCAGGCTCCATCCCGATGTCATGTTGGGCGCCTCGCCGCGCTCGGCCCTCTTCCTGCAGAGGATCGCCAGGAGTCGGGCTGCCGCCAACGGCCGTGACTACGTCATGCCGGACGACATCAAAGAACTGGCCCCACCGGTGCTCGAGCATCGTCTCACCCTTCGCCCCGAGGCACATATGAGAGGGGAGACGATCTCAGGCGTCATCGATGACGTGATGGGAAGGATCCGCGTTCCCGGGACCACGTCGCGGATCGCCACCTGATGCCGACCACGCGCGGCTGGGCACTTCTCGGCGCCGGTCTCGCTCTGGTGGTTCTCTGGTACCTGCTTGGCGACGAGGAGTTGCTCCTCGCCGGGTCCTTCTTCGTCGTGGGGTTGGTGCTGGCCGTCGGCTATGTTCGCCTCCACCGCCCTGCCCTCAGCATCGGACGTCGTCTCGGGACCACCGCTGTCCACAGCGGTGACACGATCCAGGTGACTCTTGCCTTGCGCAACTCGGGGACGCGGGTGATTCGCAACTTGTCGGTCGTCGACGAAGTCGAGAGTCTCGGAACCGCCACCTTCGAGATCGCGGGCATCAAGGCCGAGGCCACGGCCACGGCCAGCTATCGGGTGATGTGCCGGCCCCGTGGCGTCTATCGGGTCGGCCCCTCACACGTCGTCGCCGCGGACCCCCTTGGTCTGGCGGAGCTCATCGCTTCCGATGGGTCGGTCGATCAGCTGGTGGTCTACCCCACAGTGGAGAAGTTGTCCGGCTTTCCCCTGGTACGCGGCCAGGACCCGTCCATGGCGGCGTCACGGCCCGAGCACTCACAACGCGGTGGAGAGGACTTCTACACGCTCCGCGAGTATCAACTGGGAGACGACCTGCGCCGGGTTCATTGGCCATCCTCTGCCAAGACCGACCAACTGATGATCCGGCAATTGGAGACGCCATGGCAGTCGCGTGCCCTTGTCTTGCTCGATGTCAGACCAGACGTCTACGAATCCTCGGACGCATTCGAGACCGCCGTGTCCGGGGCCGCGAGCGTCGTCACCCATCTGGTCCGATCCGGCTTCGACGCCGACTTGTGGGCCGGCGAGCCACACGCCATCGACGCGTCGAAATACGGGGCGGCGATGGAGCGCCTCGCCCTGGTCCAACGAGACGCCGACATCGATCTCAACTCGGTCGCTACTCACATCAGGCACAAAGGCGGCGGCGGCGCCCTCGCCATCGTCACCGGTACCGCGGACCGAACGCTGATCAATGTCCAACAGTTGCTCGCTCGTGACTATCCGACCACCGTCTTGTTGGGGGCGGCCAGCACGACAGCACAAACCCTCGCCGGTTTTCACCGGTTGGGAGTGATCACGGTCACCGTTGCGCCCGGAGGATCCTGGGCGCATGAGTGGCTGACCTCGATCGGAGCCGCATGGGACGTCGAATCGGTCAGCTAGCCGGGGCCCTTGCCTTTGTCATGGCGATGGGCAGGTTGGGGCGTTTGCTCGAGGCCGGACCGCAGTATCCGCAGTGGCAGGCAATCCTCGTGGCGTCGACCTTCCTGGGCGCTGTCGTGTGGTGGCTCATCGACCAGCTCACGACCCGCCGCGCCGTCAGGCTCGTCGTCCTCGGCGGGGCCGGGCTCGTGCTGGCGCTGAGGATCACCGCTCCGGAGACGTTGACGGCGGGCATCCTCCCCACCAGCTCGACGATCGAGGCCATGGGAAGTCAGCTCGATCTGGCGTTTCGCATCATCCGCAGCGGTGTGCCACCGGTCGTGCCCCACCCCGGTCTCGTGTCGATCCTCGCCGTGGTCATGTGGGTGGTCGGCGCCCTCTTCAGCTGGGGGTACACCCGAGGCCCCTACGCCGCGATGTTCCTCCCCTCGCTCGTGATGTACTTCCAATTCGCCGTCTTCGATCGCGTCGAAGCCGGTATGGGCTGGCTCGGCGCCTCGGCGCTGGTGCTCGGCATCTCGGTCTTGGCGATGGCGCTCGAGCGTCGTCAGGAGACCGGCCGTGCCCGAGACGTCAGTGGGCACCCGATGGCGCGGCGGGCCACGGGTCTCGCGGTCGCCATGGCTGCCGTGCTTGGAGTCGGATCGCTGACCCTGGCCGGAAACGCGTCGACCGTCATCGACGAGTATGGCAACAAGTGGTGGGGAGGCGGAAGCGGCTTCGGCAGCGGATCGGGCGGTGGGGGTGTCCGATTCGATGGTCTCGTCGATCTGCGCCAGCGTGTCATCAATCGAAGTCGGATCCCCCTGTTCAAGGCCACCGTGAGCGGCAACGCGCCGGCGGCCAACGAGATCTACTGGCGCATGGCGACACTCGATGTGTTCGACGGGGAGACATGGCGGAGATCCGATCCTAGCCTCGAGGTCTATCAGCCCGACCAGCCACTGGCCACCGACCACGACATCTATCAGGGAACCAGCTACGACTTCCTCCAATTGGTCCAGATCGACGAGTTGGACAGCTACCTCGCCCCGACCGCCGGGGTCCCACTCGCGATCCAGAACCCTCCCGATGTCTCGGAGACCAATCCACGCCGCCCCACCGAGTTCCATTCGTTCCCCGATGCCTCGCTCATGACGCCATCGGGCTTGGACCAGGACGACACCTATCAGGTGCGGTCGTTGACTGCGGACCGGACCGCCGACATCGGTGCGCTGGCCACCGGCGAGGACGGGCAACTGACCCCGATGTTCCGCAATGCAGCGGCGGACGGTGTGTTCCTCCAGGAGCCACGTGTGGTCGATAGAGAGCCGGCGGTCCCCCCCAACCTCGACTTCTACAGGGCGTTGCCGGACAACACGCCATCGGCATTGCGTGGAATCGCTGCAGCCCGGGTGCGGGGGGCAACGACCGACTATGAGAAGGCGTGGATGCTCCAGGCCTGGTTTCGGGACAGCGGGGCGTTCACCTACTCGACCGACGTCGACACCGGTCATGACGCGTTGATCCTCGCCGATTGGCTCACCGACCCCGCATCGACGAACTACCGCACCGGTTATTGCGAGCAATTCGCCGCGGCGATGGCTGTCCTGACCCGCGCCCTCGCGATTCCAAGCCGGGTGGTGTGGGGGTTCACACCAGGCGAGGTGTCGACTCAACAGGACGGGACCCAGCTGATCACGGTGCGGGACACCAACGCCCATGCCTGGGTCGAGGTGTGGCTCGACCCTTACGGCTGGGTCCAGTTCGACCCGACACCCAGAAACGAGTTCCAGCCGCCGAGCGTCACCGATGACTTCGACCCAACCGAATACGTTCCGGAGATCGATACCGGAGCCGATCTCCCCAGGCCCGAGGACAATTCCGGGTTGGGCGAAGACCTCGGTCAATTCGGCGAGGAGCCACCGGTGGGCCTGGCACCGAGCCCGCGCTGGTGGTTGATCGGAATCGTCGGCTCGATCCCGATCCTCGGGCTCGTCCCGCTGGTCAAGCGAATACGACGGAGACGGAGGCTGGCCCGGGTCCGCAGAGGCGATATCACCGCGGCTTGGGACGAGATCGTCGATCGGCTCATGGACCTCGGCGAAGACCTGCCGGCGTCGTACACCCCGCTCGAGCTGGCACGGTCGACCGACATGGCGCTTCTCCCACTGGCACGGAGCTATTCGTCGACGGTGTATGGGGGGCGCTCGGGACAGGCGCAGGAGTCAGACCTGTTCGTGGTGGAGTGGTGGATCGACCAACATTTCGACGGGCCGAGCCGTGCCCGGGCCGCGATCAATCCGCGCTCACTGCTCCGGAGGGAGTGACCCGGCGGCTAGCCGGAGGCCCGGCGCTCCTCTTCGACGTCCTCCTCGACCCGGCGCAGCATGTTGAGGAAGTTCTCCCGATCGAGCTCGAATCGGGTGACGTCCTCCTCGACTTCCCGGGTGATCTGGTCGATGGCGACGAAGAACGCCAGTTGGCCCTCACGCAGCGCGTCCATCAACTCACCTTCGTCGCTGCTGACCCGAAAGATGCTCTTGCCGTCGGTGACCAGCTTGACGTCGGAGAGGTGATTCTCCATGTCGCCTTCTCGTCGTAGATAGTCCCATGCCCGTCTCACCCTCTGCAGTGACATCCCGTTGTCGAGGAGACCGCGCACGACGCGGAGAGCGACCAGATCACGGAAGGAGTAGAGCCGGCGCACCCCGGGACGTCCGCCGGTGGGCTGAACAGTGGGCTTGACGAGACCCACCTTGTCCCAATAGCGCAACTGATGATGTGTGCAATTGCTCAGCCGACATGCCTGTTCGGCGGT
This sequence comes from Acidimicrobiia bacterium, assembly GCA_036396635.1. GTDB lineage: Bacteria > Actinomycetota > Acidimicrobiia > Spongiisociales > ZC4RG35 > JANQRA01. The sequence goes on along the minus strand of DASWKM010000178.1, from coordinate 29,630 downwards.
GAATGCTTGGTCCACTCCGTCCTTCCAAAACCTCGTCTGCAGACCCGGGGCGGGGTCTGGCGGTCCTCCACACGGCCGGCGCCTGCCCGGGGAGACGGCCAACGGGGGCGGGAACACTAGCGGGTTCGAGGCGGAGTCGCAGTTCGGGGGTTGTCGAAGCTACTCGGTCATCGAGTCGTCTGACTCGATTGGCTGCGATCGCCATCCGCGAAGACGGAGGCCGTTCACCAGCGAGGTCGCCGAGGCGACCAGCAGTGCGAACCCGGCCACGGCGATCCAGGTGATGTCGACATATGCGATGACCAGGGCGAGACCGGCGATGACCCCGAGCAGCGAGAGCCGAACACCGACGCGCGTGGGCTTCTCGATCTTCTTGACCGCACGTGCCAGCTCAGGGTTTTCCTCGTAGAACTGCTTCTCGATCTCAGCGAGGATGCGCTGCTCTTTGTCATCCAAGGGCATTGGTCACCACACCGATCTGCCAAGATTGCCTACCGAGACAATACACCCGGTTGGCAACAAATTCAGGAGGGTACATCTTTGTCGCGACCTGCTTCTCGCCGCCGGGCCAGCCGGGCGGGAGTGACCGCTCCATCGCCAAACCGGTCTCGCACCTCGGCCACAGCCTCCTCGACACGGTCCCACCCGCGCCTCGATTCGAGGTCCATTTGCTGTGGCCCCTCGGCATCTTCGAATGATCCGCCACCCAGACCCAACAGGCGCACGGGACGCTTCACCCCCAGAGCACTCAGGAGCTCGACAGCAATCAGGAACAGCTGTCGCGATCCGTTGGTGCCGCCGGGCACGGTCACCGACCGGCTCAATCTGGTGAAGTCCTCGTAACGCAGCTTGAGCGTGATCGTCCGGGCACGCAGCCCGGCGCGTCGCAGCCTCCCGGAGAGGCGCTCGGCGAGATTCAACAACGCCGTCTCCATCACTTCGACTCCGACCAGATCGCTCTCGTAGGTCTCCTCAACCGAAATCGACTTCGCCGAGCTGTCAGGGACGACGGGACGTGGGTCACAACCGTTTGAGAGCTGGTGAAGGTGGTCTCCGGTCGTCGGGCCAACCGCAGCGACCAATGCCGATCTGGGAACGGCTGCAATGTCACCAACGGTTTCCACACCCAATCTGGCGAGGGCGGCATGGGTGGCAGGCCCCACCCCCCACACCGCGGTGACGGGAAGTCCGTGGAGGAATTCGATGACACCCTCTGCCGGTACGTGGAGGATCCCGTCCGGTTTGGCCCGCTCCGAGGCGAGTTTTGCGACGAACTTGACCGATGCGACACCGACGGACGCGGGTAGCCGAAGCTCCGATCGAATGCGACCCCTGACGGACTCGGCGACCTGGACCGGTGAGTCGTAGTGAAGACGGAGCCCGCTCACGTCAAGGAACGCCTCGTCGAGGCTCAACCCCTCAACCAGCGGTGTGAACGCCCGGAATATGGCGAACACTTGGGAAGACACCTCGGAGTAGCGGCCGTGGCGAGTGGGCACCAGGGTCAGGTGCGGGCAGAGACGACGAGCAGTCGAGGTTGGTTGTGCCGACCGAACACCGAATGAGCGTGCCTCATAAGAGGCACTGGCAATGACACCCCTTGGCCCTCCACCCCCAACGGCCACCGGGATGTCGCGGAGCCGGGGCTCGTCGAGTCGTTCGACCTCGACAAAGAACGAATCCATGTCGACGTGGAGAATCGGCTCTGTCCACACTTCGGGCCGAAGTTACCCGACGTTGCGGTCAGCACCGGCCAAACTGAGCACATATGGCGGCCCTGGTTCATCTTGTACAGCACGCGGAAGTCGACAACCCCGACCATCTGGTCTGCGGGTCGATGCCCGGATTCGATCTGTCGCCTCATGGTCTGGAGCAGGCCCGTCGCATCGGTCGTTACTTGGGCCCGCGCCCGGTGGTCGCCATCTGGTCATCTCCCCAACAGCGCGCACTGCGCACTGCCGAGGAGATCGCCGCCCGATCGGGAGTGCCGGTTCGTGTGCATCGAGACCTCAGAGACTGGTCACTGACCGACCGATGGAAGGGCCATCCATGGAGTGTCATCTCATCGAGGTTCCCCGGTGAGCTCGAGGCGTACCTGGCCCATCCGGCCAACCTCGACTTCGTCGACGAACAGGTCGAGCAGGTCGCCGAACGCGTGGCGGCGGTCGCCAGGGCTCTCGACGCCGAGCACTCACACGGTGACGTTGTGGTCGTATCGCATCAAGACGCGATCCAGGCGGCTCGGCTCCATCTCACCGGATCGTCCCTGACCTCGCTGCACCAGGACAGACCGACCGACGGATCGGTTCTCACACTGCGACCAGGTCAGACGTGGAAGCAGGAGACTGTGTGGAGACCCGGTGACACCCCACGGTTCGGCGAGCGCTCCGCTCTTCGCGCGGTGATGTCGGGCTCGCCCGACGGGCCGGCTTCGGCTTGAGCCGAGCGGCTGCGACACTCACCGTGTGAGGACTCCTGTTGCCGTGGCAACCACCCTCCTCGCCGCTCTGGTGTGGACGATCGCGCTCGTGGTCGACCCGGGTCCGTTCCAAGATGCCCCAGCCCTCCTCATCGGTGTCGGTGTGCTGGCAATGGCCACGGTCGCCACCGTTGGGATGATCGTTGTCGGGGGAAGGTGGGCCCACCTTCTCGGGCTCGCCTGCCTGGCCGTGACCACCGTCTTGGCTCTGGTGCGGGACTTCGACGTCATCTGGGCTCTGGCCACGACCGCGACGGCAGTTGCGACACTCAGCCTCCTGTCGCCGATCGTCACAAACACGATTCGACGGCTCCCATCTGCGTCGGGCCCACCCCCGCGTGCCGTCCTACCACCTCTGCTACTCGTGTCGACCCCGGCGATCCTGGGGCTCCTCGGCAACGACTCTGCGGTTTGGGCGTTGGCAGTCGTGGCGCTGTCCGCACCCAATTTCGCCCTCTTCTACATCCGTGTCATCCCAGGCGGGCTGATCGGCATCAGGCTCATATGGCCGGTCACGTCCTTGGCGCTGGCACCTGCGCTGGGTCTGTCGGCCGGTCTGGTGTCGGCCGCCCTGGGAGTGGCGGTTGCGGTCATCTCGTGGGATCCTTCTGTGAGGGCCTCGTATCACCCACCCAGAGAAGTGGGCACGACGTTCCGGATTCCTCCCGAGCTGGCGCCGACCGAGGTTTTGGATGCCGCGGAGATCGATGACACGGGCAGACCGCGATGAGACCCAATCCCTGGATCGTCGTCCCGGCGCTACTCATGGGGGCGCTCGCGGCCGCATTGGGTTGGGTCGTGACCGACGTGAGCTGTCGTCAGCCCGATCTCAACGGTGTGGTCACACCGTGTAGCGGCTGGGCGACGGCCATAGCCGCGGTGGCGTTTCTCGGCGTGACCGTCGGTGTGGGCATCTTGTTGGTGCTCGTCTACCGCAGCCTGACAGAGTGGAGAGAAAAGCACTAGTGGTCTGTCGCCCGGTGCACCCCAAGCACCTGGCGCTCAGCTCAATTTCTGGTGGACCAGGTCGACGGCCTGACCGACCGTCACGATCGACTCCGCCTCCTCGTCCGGGATCTTGACGTCGAACTCGTCTTCGAGGGCCATCAGCAGCTCGACCACGCCAAGACTGTCGACGTCGAGGTCCTCCTCGAAGTGGGCATCGTCCTTGATCTTGTCGGCGTCCAGGCCGAGCTCGGACACCAGGACGCCGGTGAGACGCTCGCTGACCTCAGATCTGTCCATTTCTCATCTCCTTGTTCTTGTGTATGCGGGAACTTACAGGGCAAGACCACCGTCGACCGAAATCACCTGACCCGTTATATACGACGCGGCCTCGGATGCCAGGAACCCAACCACTCCTGCCACATCCTCGGGTTGTCCGAAGCGACCGAGGCTGATCGATCCTCGGGCAGACGTCTTGAAACCTTCGCTGAGATCACCGGTCATGTCGGTCTCGATGAATCCGGGCGCCACCACATTGGCGGTGATTCCCCGGGAGCCGACCTCTTTCGACACCGACTTGCTGAACCCGATTATTCCCGCCTTCGAGGCGGCATAGTTGGCCTGACCCGGGTTGCCGACGATGCCGGCGACCGAGGCCACGGAGATGATGCGGCCCCAACGGGCGCGGAGCATTCCACGCATGGCGGCCTTGGTGCAAAGGAAGACGGACCGAAGGTTGGTGTGGATGACCCGATCGAAGGCTTCGACGCTCATCCGCACCAACAGGTCGTCCTTGGCGATGCCGGCATTGTTCACCAGGATCAGAGGCGGGCCAAAGCTCTCATTGATCGTGTTGAACATTGCCGACACCGCAGACTCGTCGGCGACGTCGGCCTTGATCGAGATCGCCACCCCGCCACTCTCTTCTATGGCGGCCACCACCTCGGCCGCCGCTTCGGAGTTGGCGGCGTAGTTGACCACCACCCGGTGCCCGGTTGCCCCAAGTGTGAGAGCCATCGCCCTGCCGATCCCCCGCGACGCCCCGGTCACCAGTGCTACTCGGCTTTCCGAGCTCTCACTCACGACAACTTCTCAGGCAAGCCAAAGAAGTCGAAGTTGGGTTGGAGCAGTTGCATGGTGTCACGGTCGGGTGGGGGTAGCGCGGCGTCGGACTCGCCAAGGGGCTCTACCCGGTCTCCCCAGCGGTAGACCGCCGACCCCCAGCTGAGGCCACCGCCGAAGGCGGCGAACACGATGTTGTGACCGGGTTGTATCCGCCCCTCTTCCAGGGCCTCTGTCAGGGCGACCGGAATGGTGGCGGCCGACGTGTTCCCGTAGGAGTGGATGTTCACATATACCTTCGACTCGTCGAGGCCGAGCCGTCGGGCCGTGGCATCGATGATCCTGACGTTGGCCTGGTGAGGAATGAGGAGATCGACGTCCTCAACACCCAGACCTGCTTGCTCCAGCGAGATGAGCGATGACTCCCCCATCTTGGTGACGGCCCGCCGAAAGACCTCCTGGCCCTCCATGGACACCCCACCCAGCGTCGGGTCCAGTGGCCCTCGATCGCCCATTGTCCCGTCACGTGGGACTTCGAGGATGTGGCCGACCGATCCGTCCATCCCCAGGTCGGAGGCGAGCAGGCCGTGCGGCTCGTCGGTTGGCTCGAGGACCACGGCGCCGGCACCATCCCCGAACAGGACGCACGTTGTGCGATCGGTGAAGTCCATGACGTAGTGAAGCTTCTCGGCGCCCATGAGGAGAACCGTCTTGTAGGCACCTCCTCGAATCATGTTCGCTCCAACAACCAGCCCGTATACGAATCCGGAGCAGGCCGCATTGAGGTCCATCGCCGCCGAGTTCCACGCACCGACCTTGTTCTGGACCACCGAGGCGGTGGATGGGATCAGAGAGTCGGGAGTGCAGGTGGCCACGAGGAGAAGATCCACGTCCTCGGGTGTCTTGCCGGCGGCCGCCAGCGCCCGGAGACCGGCGATGGCCGCCATGTCGGAGGTCTCGACGTGGCTGATGCGACGTTCTTTGATCCCGGTCCTCGTGGTGATCCACTCGTCGGACGTGTCGATGATCTGCTCGAGGTCGTGGTTTGACAAGACATTGGGAGGCATGCACTTGCCCCACCCGGTTATCTCTACGTTCTTCATAATGGCTCCTGAGTCATGCAATGGTAACGATGGCTTCGACCACGGTCGGGATGTCGGCCACAGAAGACACGACATGGACCGTCGCACCTCCGACGCTCCGCTTCGCCATGCCCGCGGTCACCTCGCCAGGCCCGACATGGACAAAGGTGTCTATTCCACTGGCCGCCATGTCCTCGAGACTCTCCTGAAATCGGACCGGGGACACGACCTGGTCTCGAAGTGTGGTCGCGATCTCCGAGATGCGATGGGGACGTGCCGTCGTGTTGGACCACACCGGGAACGCCGGCTCCTCGAATCGCACCGACGCCAGCGCCTCGCCCACCTCTTCGGCGGCGGACGCCATGAAACTCGAGTGAAACGCTCCCGCCACCTTGAGCGGGATCACCCGTCTGACTCCGAGATGGCTGCCGTTGGCGGCCACCCAGTCGATGTCATCGGCAGCGCCGGCGACGACCACCTGACCGGGAGCATTCAGGTTGGCCACCTGGAGACGTCCACCCTCTCCCCGGCGCTTTGCGGCAATGCTCTCGGCCAGCGCGACGTCGGCTCCAACGAGTGCGGCCATACCTGACCGGGCTGCGTCGGCGGCTTCGGCCATAGCCGATCCCCGTCGCGCCACGATGGAGAGCGCCTCTGGAAAGCTCACGGCACCGGCCGCGGCCAGGGCGGTGTACTCACCGAGGGAGTGCCCGGCCGCCCCGGCAGGCATCGAGGGGAGACGGGGCTGGAGTGTGGCCCATAGTGCGTATGCGACGGCGAACAGCGCCGGCTGGGCGTGCTCGGTCCTGGTGAGCTCATCCTCAGGGCCGTCGACGCACAAGTGACGAAGGGACCAACCGAGGATCTCATCGGCAAGGTCGCCCAGGAGATCTTGCCGTGACTCGAACAACTCCTCACCCATCCCCACAAACTGACTTCCCTGCCCCGGGAAGAGGACGGCAAAACTCATTGATGGGATTCGACTCGACATCCAATGCCGGCGTTACTCGAGGGCATGAATCAGGCGGTCCACGTCGGCATCGTCGACATTGCGATGTGTGACGATCCGCCAGAAGCCTCCACGTGGAGGGTTCACCCTGACGTTCTCGGCGCTCAGACCCGCGGCCACCTCGTCCCAGGTCTTCCCCAGCGCCGAGAACTCGAGCCGTACCATGTTGGTCTCCACCTCACGGGGGTCGATCGATCCCGGGAAATGCTCGGCCAGCGCCACTGCCAACTTCTGGGCCAGGACATGGTCCTCGATCAGGCGAGCCCGCCCCGCCAGGGCCACTCGGGCTGCGGCCGCCAGCACACCGGCCTGGCGCATCCCCCCTCCGAGGCGCTTACGCAGATAGCGGATCTCGGCGATGGTCTCGCGGTCGGCACAGACAATGGAGCCAACCGGTGCGCCCAGGCCCTTCGAGAAGCAGAACTGAATGGTGTCGACCAGGCCGCCCCACTCGGGCCCTTCCACGCCCGAGGCCACGACTGCGTTCCAGATACGGGCGCCGTCCAAGTGGATGCTCAGGTCATGATGACGGGCGCGCTCCGAGGTCGCCTTCATCAGATCGAGCGGAATGACCCGCCCCCCCGAGAGATTGTGGGTGTTCTCCCAGGTCATCAGTCTGATCCGAGGAAAGTATCCCGACATCTCCATGGCACGGTCTACGTCGCCGGGATGGATCTGACCACCGTCTCGGTCGACGGTGCGATAACCCACACCCGACAAGGCCGGGGACGCTCCTGCCTCGATGGAGCGCACATGACTTTCGGCGTTGGCGAGAACCTCCTCCCCCGGTGTCGTGTGAAACATGATCGACAGCTGATTGCCCATGGTCCCGGTGGGCACGAATATGGCGTCCTCCTTGCCGACCGCCTCTGCCGACTCCTGCTCGAGCTGGTTGACAGTGGGATCGTCGTGATATACGTCATCACCCAGCGGCGCAGACGTCATCGCTGCCAACATCGCCGGGGTTGGCCGGGTGACGGTATCGGATCGAAAGTCGGCCAGACCGTCTGAGAACGCCATGACTTTCGATGGTAGGCCGCGCCGGAATCGGCTCAGAGCCGGTCGAGTGTCGCGCCGATCCGCTGGGTCGCATCCTCGATGCGGCAGACCTCATCGACGAGGGCAAACCTGACAAAGCCCTCTCCTGATGCTCCGAAGCCGACACCCGGGCTGACAGCGACACCGGCACTCTCCAGAAGGTGGATCGAGAAGTCGAGAGACCCCATATCGGCATATGGGCCTGGGACCTCGGCCCAGACGAACATGGTGCCCAACGGCCGCTCCACCTTCCAGCCCGATTCGTTGAGACCGTCGACCAGAGCATCGCGACGCTGCCGATAGGTCTCGCAGACGCCGGTGACGAAATCATCTCCGGTCTCGAGCGCCTTGGCTGCGGCCATCTGGATCGGTTGGAAGGTCCCATAGTCGAGGTAGGACTTGAGCTTTCCGAGCGCACTGACGACCTCGGAGTTCCCCGAGCAGAAGCCGACCCTCCATCCCGCCATCGAGTGACCCTTGGTGAGCGAGTAGAGCTCGACAGCGACCTCGGTGGCGCCGGGTACCTCCAAGATGGACGGTGGCGCATAACCGTCGAAGCTGATGTCTGCGTAAGCGAAATCGTGAACCACGATCACCTCGTGCTCGTGGGCGAAAGCCACCAACTGCTCGAAGAACCCGCGGTCGATGGTCTTGGTCGTCGGGTTGTGCGGGAAGCTGACCACGATCACCCGGGGTCGGGGCCACGAGTTTCGGAACATTCGGTTGACGACCTCGAAGTAGTCCTCCACCGAGTTGATCGGAGCGCGTCGCACCTCGGCGCCGGCGATGATCGGGGCGTATGTGTGGATGGGGTACGAGGGCTCGGGGACGATCGCCACGTCGCCCGGCTGCAACAACACCCAAAGGAGGTGAGTCAGGGCCTCCTTGGCACCAATCGTGGCGATGACCTCGGTCTCCGGGTCGAGATCGACTCCAAACCGTCTCCGGTATCTCGCAGCGAGGGCGATCCTAAGGTCGACGATTCCCCTGGATACCGAGTAACGATGGTTTCGTGGTTGACGGACCTCCTCGATGAGTGTGTCAACCGCCTGTGTCGGGCTCGGGATGTCAGGATTGCCAAAGCCGAGGTCGACGACATCGATGCCCGCTTCGATCACCTCGGCCTTCCGCCGATTCACCTCGGCGAAAGCATACGGGGGCAGGGAACCGATCCTCCGAAAGTCCATGTACACCGGTCAAGCTAGATCGCTGGTGCGGGCGTTCGCCGTCTTTGGCTCAGCCGCTCAATCGATCGAGGATGCGACTCAAGCGCCGAGGGATCACGCTGCGGGAGAGCGCCACGACGTCGCGGACCAGCGAAAGCAGGTCTCCCGGACCGTCCCAGTGCTCCGCCACCACCTCGGGGCCTGCCCTTTCGATCAGCGAATCTAAGGCAAACATCATCAGCACCACGTCATCGGCCCAACCCACGACGGGGATCACCTCCGGGATGAGGTCTATGGGGCTGGCGACATATGCGGCTGCAAGGCCAAGCGTTATCTTGGCGCGCCGCGGCACACGGGGGTCTCTCAGGAGACGCCCCACAAGCTTGACGATGTTTGGCATCATCATGACGGCGTCGGTCACCAGACGTCGGCCCTGAATGCTCGCACCGTCGGGTGGCAGCACCTCGTCGGGTCGCAATCTCATCGGCTCCTGGTTGCTCATTCGATCTCGATCTGCTGTCGGTCGCTCATCTCGGCATCATCTTGGTCGCCCTCATCACCTATGGCGCCTATCTCTTCGATCACGGCCTCTATCGCCTTGAGTCCTTCGATTGCCGCCTGGATCATGTGGAAGACGACACGACGGCCGGCACGGCTCAGGGCCGTCATCGTCGGCGAAGGCTCTCTCATGGCCGGACCTCGAACGTCACCCGCAGAGTACCGCCGGCCAATTTGGCCCTGGTGACGTCACGCCGCTGCAGCGCATCGGGAAGGAGGAAAGACCGACGGTAGGAACCGAGTTGAACATAGAGCTCGTGACCGTGACGGAACACCTTGAGCTCGGACTTTTCGAAGAAGGGGACGTCCAATTCCATGCTCACAGAGCCACCCTCCTCGATGATCCGGAACGGGCTGATGGCGGTGAAGTCGTCGATTGCATCCTTCGCCCCGTAGAGCTCGCCGGCCATGACTCGCAGCCGGTCAACCCCCACCATCTCGTCGTCGAACAGTCGGAGGATCAGACGGGGGACCTCGGCAAAGGCGTCATCGATCGAGTCCAGGTGGCCTTTTTGGATCGCCCGCCAGCGCTCGAAGTAAGGATCTTGCACCAGGTCGGGGAGAACCCGGTTGACGACCACCCCGTCCACTCCGTAACCGAATAGCCCCAGGTAGCTGTAGGTGCGGCGAGCCTCATCGATCACCATCTTCTCCGGGTTGACGACGAGGCGGGCTGAGGTGATCCCGGGCTGGGACAAGAGCTCTTTGACTCCCTCCACAGACTCGAAGACCGACTGTGCAGCCGTGAAAACCTCGTCTTCGGGTATCGGGAGGTTGGTGAGACGGTTGAGCAGCGGGCGCGCCGCCCTCATCAATCGCCGCTCCGTGGGCATCACCTTCTCGAAGTACCACGACAGCACCTCGGGGAGCGAGAGCAGGCGGAGTGTCTCCGCGGTCGGAGCGCAATCGACCACGATCACGTCGTAATCCCCGGACCGAGCATGATGGTTGACCTCGAGGAGCGCAAACAGCTCGTCCATGCCGGGAAAGACCAAGAACTCCTCCGCCTCTATACCGGCGGCGCCTCCCCAGTCGAGGACCTCCATCAGCTGACGCCTGATCGAGCCCCAGTAACGATCCAACTGGCGTTGGGCGTCGATCTGCTGTCCGTCCAATCGTTCCACGACCCTCGTGGGCGCACTATCCAGATCGACGGTCAGGGCGTCAGACAGAGAGTGGGCTGGATCCGTCGAGGTGACCAGGGTGCGTTTGCCGGCGTCAGCCGACGCCAGAGCCGTGGCTGCGGCCACGGTTGTCTTGCCCACCCCTCCCTTGCCGGTGACGAGGACGATCCTCACGTCATACGCCGCTGACAACTCTCTTTCGGAGCCCCCGAAGTGCCGTCGTCACGATCTGTTTCTCCGCCTGTCTCTTGATGAAGCCGGGGAGGATGAACTTCGGCTCGACGGTCAACGAGTACACGACTTCGGTTGCGTCGTCATCGGCAGGACCGAAATGATATGAGCCTTCCAGCATCTTGAGATCGTCGCTCTCCTCGGCGACCCAGCTCAGGGTGTCCGGTCGGTGATGGGTGTACTTGAGGACATACTCGATCTCCTTGACGAAGCCCTCGAGGACGAATCTGGCCCGATCGACCCGGCCCTCCGAATCAACACCCAACACTTCCACTTCCTTGACTCCACTCGCCCACTCCGGATAGGCAGCCACGTCTGCGGCCACGTCGTAGAGCTGTTCGGCGGATGCGTCGATCTCGAGTGAGGAGAAGGTTCCCTCGGCCATGTCTCATGCGGAATCTAGTGACACACCGCTGGTACCACTAGTGGCCCCGTATCGTAAACACTTGTGGCGTCTCTCCGGCCCTCGGAGACACGCGCACACTATTTACGCGACAGACCACTAGCCCATCGAGCTGCCCTGGACGATCCCGCCGGAGAGACGGAGGTAACGGCCCGTCGCCCTGAAGTAGCCGGCATTGACACATCTGGTGCGGCCGACCCGCCAAGTCGACGCCTGTGGCTGGTGAACGTCGCCAAACAGGTGATAGCGTGGTTGGTGAGATTTCAGATAGTCCCGTATCGGGATGGACCCCCTCTCCTCGCGACCCGTGATGACATCCCGTCGCAGGGACGGGACCGCGGGGGGGACATGGGTGCAAAGAACATCGACCGGTCCCAATGTGCCTAGGATCTCGGCCATATCCTCGTCGCCGACCTCGCCGTCTGCCGCCAGGGGCGTTCGCACTCCACCGCCGACGAACCCCAGCCGAAGCCCGTCACGCTCAACAACCTCACCATGGACGTACCTGAACCCAGGGGGCAAGGAGTCACGCAGGACGTTGGGCTGATCGACATTGCCGTGAATGACCAGCCCGTGACCTTGTTCCAGGGCGGCTGCTGCGGCGGTGTACTGGCTTCGAAGCTCGGCTCGGATCAGCCGGCGGAGGTCCGCATCGGTCTCGGACGCCTTCTCGGTCCAAAGGGATCTCATTCGCCGGTAATCCCCCTCGGCCCGGGCGGAGGATGTCCTGGCGGCAAAATCGCTTCCCAGGACCTCGGCCACGGCCCCGGCCCCGGTGCGATAGTCGGTGAGGTTCACCAGATCGCCGAGAATCACGATCTCCTCATCCAGGTCGACGAGTCTTCGCAACGCATCGGGTGCGTCATGCACATCGGAGATGAAGATCATCCTGACCGAGACTGACTGGTGGCGTACCGCACCCACAATATGGAGAGACCGGCGGCGGCGACGGCGATCATCAACGATGTCGGCCAGCCGAAGTCCAGGGGTGAGAACTCTGCAGACAAGCCACCCATGCCAAACCCCACGACCGCGCCGACCACGGCCTTCCCGGCCAGGCCGTAGCGCTCCCCAGGGTCTTTCTCGGGGCGACCCAGGTTCTCTGCCAGCGTTCCACCCAGAATGAACACCAGGAGCCCGAGCGTGCCGAGGACGAGCGTTATCGCGTAGACCTTGACCATCGACGAGCAGCGTACCGCCGGTCGCTATGAGACCCGACGCTCGGCAGGCACGAGACGAAGCTTGGGCACGAGGCCCTCCTCGGCCAGGTTGGCGATGGCCTCGGCCTGTGAGTCACTGATGTCCACAGGACCACCACCCAGCAGATAGGTGACGACGCAGTCGTCGCAGGCGCTGGTGTCCCGCATCGCACATTGCTCGCATTCGATGAGCATCTCGACCTCCTGAGAGCAAGGTAGATCCTGGCTAGGACAGATTTGCCCCAGTTAGTGTGATGCGGACCCGTGAGCCCCGAGGTCCTGACCCATTAGTACGACCGCCGGTCTGGCACTCGTCGCGTTTCTCCTCATCGTCAATGCCTTCTTCGTCGCGGGCGAGTTCGCGCTGGTGACGGTGGAAAGAAGTCGTGTCGTGCGACACGCAGGCGAGGGGGATCGTGGGGCCAGACGCCTCCTGAGCGGATTATCCCGTCTCTCTTTCCATCTTTCGGGAGCCCAGCTCGGAATCACCGTCTCGTCCCTCGTCCTCGGCTTGGTCGCCCAACCAGCCCTCGGCCCGGTGATCGAGCCCGTATTGGGCTGGCTCAATGTCTCCGAGAGCGCGTCGGGTGCGGTGATCGTGACAGCGGCCCTCGCCATCGGCACCTCGCTTCAGCTCGTCCTCGGAGAACTGGTTCCCAAGAACATCGCCATCAGCTACCCGTACCGGACGGCTCGGCGTGTGGGCATCCCCATGCTCATCGTGAACAACCTCCTCTCCCCGGTCATCCGCGTGCTCAACGCCGCGGCCAACCGGACGGTCCGGCTCATGGGAATCGAGCCGCGCGAGGAGCTGGCCGGTGTCCGATCCCTCGAAGAGCTCGAGCTGATCATCAGGGCGTCAGGTGAGCGGGGCACGCTCACAACCGAGGAGCTGGGACTCCTGACCAGGTCGATCGCATTCACCGCCAATCTGACCTCGGATGTGATGATCCCCCGTGTCCAGGTCGTCGGTCTTCGTTCCGCGGCGACGGTGAGTGACCTCCAGCAGGCTGCCATCGCGTCAGGGCACAGCCGGTTCCCCGTCTACGGGTCCGATCTCGACGACATTCGAGGGATCGCCCATGTCAAGGACAGCCTCCGAGTTCCACCCGGCCAGCGGCATCGGGAAGCGATCATCGATCACATGCGCCCGGCATTGGTGATCGCCGACACCCAGCCGCTCGACACGGTGTTGTTCGAGTTGCGGACCCGCGGCTCTGGCATGGCGGTGGTCAAGGATGAGTATGGCGGGACGGCGGGAATTGTCACCTCCGAAGACCTTCTCGAGGAGATCGTCGGTGAGATCCGGGACGAATACGACGTGGAGGAGCCTCAAGGGAGGGATGGGGCGGGTGAGCTGTCCGGTCTGCTCCACCGTCACGAGGTCGAGGCCAGGATCGGTTTCGTCTGGCCCGAAGGCCGCTACGAGACGCTCGGTGGGCTGATCACCGCCGAGTTGGGCAGGCTTCCGGAGCTGGGCGACGAGGTGAGCATCGCCGGATGGACGTTCGCGGTGTCACGGGTTGACGGATTCAGGATCCAGACCGTGAGGGTCGTGGGACGGCCGGAGCAGATATGAGCCTCGGGGCACTCTTGATCGCGCTGATCCTGGTTCTGGCCAACGGGTTCTTTGTGGCCGTTGAGTTCGCCTTCACCGCCTCACGTCGCCCTCCGCTCGAGGAACGTGCCGCGGCGGGCAACCGGTTCGCCCGCTGGGCCTTGGCCGCCATGGACGAGTTGCCCATCACATTTGCCGGCGCTCAGCTCGGGGTGGCGGCGATGTCGCTGGGGCTGGGTTTCATAATCGAAGAGACGGTCGAGGTGGCATTCCACGATGTGCTCGACGCCATGGGGCTGCCCAACGGGGCCGTCACCAGCCTGTCTCTGATATTGGCTCTTCTGATCGTCTCCTTCGTTCACAACGTGATCGGGGAGATGGCGCCCAAGAACGCCACTATTGCCGCACCTGAAAGTGCGGCGCTGCTCCTGGCGGCACCGTTCCGCGCTTATGTCACCGTCCTGAGACCACTGATCGTTGCCCTGTCCTGGGTGGCAGGAAGCATCCTGAGGCTCTTTGGGGTCAAGACCTCCCACAGCATCGAGACCACCCACTCAGCCGAGGACATCGCGACACTGGTTAGGACGATCGGCGCGGGGAAGGTCATAGACGCCGGCTCGTCTCGTCTCCTCAGCTCGGCACTTGGCTTCCAGGAGACAATCGTTGCGGAGGTCATGGTCCCGAGACCCGACCTGGTGGCGCTATCGGTCACCGAGAGCGCGGACGAGTTCGAGAGCACGATCGTGGCTACCGGCCACTCGAGGATCCCGGTTTTTGGCGAGACGCTCGACGACATACGAGGCTTCGTCCATGCCAAGGACCTGATCGCGGTCGACCCTTCTCACCTCGAAGACCCGATCGACCCGTCGATCATCCGCAATGTGCCGGTGGTGCCGGAGACGATGTCGATCTCGCCCCTCATGGAGATGATGAGGTCCCAGGGGGTCCATATGGCCGTCGCAATCGATGAGCATGGGAGCGTTGCCGGCCTGGTGACCCTCGAGGACATTGCCGAGGAGATCGTCGGAGAGATCAGGGACGAGCACGACATCCGCGAGGTCATGGAGATTCGACCTGCTGGAAAGGACCGATACCTGGTCGCCGGTCAGACCAGGGTCGACCGGCTGGATGAGATCGGCGCCCACATCGGCGATGGCCAGTACGAGACGGTCGGCGGCTTTCTCATGACCGAGCTCGGCAAGGTGCCACGACGCGGTGACGTCGTCTCGCGGCCAGGATTCGAGATGACGGTTCGGCGCATGGACGGCCGGAGAGTGCGGGAGGTGGAGCTAACGGTCGAGCACATCCCCGACACACGAGACGCCGACCATTGGGAAAGGCCCGGCTGAACCGGGCCTTTCTTTGGGCAAGGGCTTCGCTGATCAGGAGCCGTCTTCGGGATATCCGTTGTCGTCCAGCCATTGACCGGCGATGAGCTCAGGAGCCTCACCGTCGAGGTCGGCCCGCTTGTTCATCTCGGTCAGGTCCTCCTGATTGAGCTTCTCAGACACTTCACTCAGCAGGTCGGAGAGTGAGTTTCCGTACTCATCGAGGACCGCCTGACGGATGGCCGGGACCAGGTTCTCCGCCGGCTGGAGACCCATGTCGTCTTCGAGAACCACCCAGCCCTTCTCGGCGATGATCCCCTGGCTGCTGAACAACAACGCAAGATCGATGTCGCCACCTTCGAGGGCGGCGATGGTGATCGGCCCTGCTGCATCGAGCGGCACGAACTCGGCGAACTCCAGCCCGTAGACAGTCTGCAGACCCAGAAGGCAGAACTCGCGCTCGGGGCACTCCGGTGGACCGCCAAACCTGAAGTTGGCGGCAACCGCCGCTAGATCCGAGATCGTGGTCAGGCCATTTGCAGACGCCGTCTCGGCCGTCACCACGTAGGCGTTCTTGTCCTCGGCGGGGCTGTACGCAAGCAGCGTCACGCCAAGCGCCTCATATAGTTCCTTGGCCTCCTCATAGGTGGCTTGGGCATCGGCCGTTGGCGAGCCGCCCAGGAACGAGTCGATCGTTCCCACATATTCGGGGACGAGGTCGATCTCGCCACTCTCCAGAGCAGGCTTGACGATCTCGCGGGGACCGAGGTTCATGCTGCGCTCGACCGTGTAACCGGCCCTTTCCAGAGCTTGGGCATAGATCTCGGCAACGATCACCGACTCGTTGAAGCCAAACGAGGCAACAGTTATCGGCTCACCTTCCGTGCTGTCACCCGATCCACATGCGCTGGCCACTAGGGCCAGGGCCAGGACCGCCCCAACAGCTCGGTTGCGGAAGACTCTCCGCATGGGTTTCTCCTTCATTGATTTACGGAAATGTGTCAGATCGGGTGATCTGACACCGACCGTCAACCTTAGAAGACTGTTGCTGATTCCCTAATCGGTGCTGATTCGGATCCCCTTGGGTGTCGCCACCTTCTGCACAACGGAGAGCGCGACCTCGGCGAGAACCGCGAGAAGTGCCACGAGAAAGGCCCCCACATAGAGCTTGCCCTGGTTCTGCTGGCTGAATCCATCCACGATGAACCGGCCCAGCCCGCCCCATGCAACAAGGGCACCAAGTGTGGCGGTGGCGATCACTTGGACGAAGGCGATGCGCAGACCTTCGAGGATCACCGGGGAGGCGAGGGGCATCTCTACACCTCTCACCACTTGCGCCTCGGTCAACCCCATACCCCGTGCCGCCTCCACCGTCGACGGCTCGACTCCCTGCATCCCGGCGATGGTGTTGGTGAAGATCGGTGGGGCGGCCAAGGCGATCAGCGCCACCAACACTCCCCAAGGGCTGAGCACGCTGACCCCCAACTCGACCAAGACCATCACCGTCAACACCAGGACGCCGAATGAAGGGATCGCCCTGCCGATGTTGACAACCGCACCGGCGATCTGAGCCCCTTTACGGGTGTGCCCCAGCCAGAGGCCGAGCGGGAACACAAGGAATGCAGCCACCGCTGTGGCCGCGACCGACACCCAAACATGCTCCCAGAGACGTGCCCAAATCGATGCCGGGCCGGACCAGGTGGTTGGGTTCTCGAGGAACTCGATCATCTGGTCCCAGGCCATCAACCCCTCCGCCTGGTCCATGGGGTGAGAAGTCTCTGCAGTGCGATGAATGTGAAGTCCAGAATGCTGGCCAGAACCACCGCCAGCACCAGCCCGACCAGAGTCTGAGTGAATTGACGGGCCTGAAAGCCCCTGAGGATGAAGAACCCGTAGCCGCCAAGGCCCAAGATCACCGAAACGGTGACCAGGCCCACTGTCGTGACCGTGGCGATGCGAATGCCGGCGATGATCACCGGTAGGGCCAATGGCACCTCCATCCGCCAGAACCGTGCGACTCGCGTGTAACCCATCCCGTCTGCAGCCTCGAGTGCACCCGCGGGCACTGCGTCGATGCCGGCCACGAAGTTGCGCACCAGGATCAGGAGGGTGTACGAGGTGAGAGCGATGACGGCGTTGGCACGATTGAGCCCAACGGGCTCGATCAGAGCGGCAAGCAACGCCAGTGAGGGAATGGTGTAGAGAATGCCGGCCGCAACGGTGATCGGGCCAAACGTTTTTCGCCATCTGAGGACGATGCCCGTGAGCCCCAACGAGATGACTATCCCTATCGCGACCGGGACCAGGGTGAGGAAGATGTGCTCCCACGTCCGATCGAGAATCTGGTCGGCGTTTCGCCCGATCCAGGCCCAGTCGATCAGAGGTCGTTCCTGGGCGAGGATCATTCGGTGATCTCCTCGGCGATCGACTCCAGATCGACCATTCCCACGTATCGACCGTCATCGACGACCACCGCCACCCGGGCATGGCTGGTCACCACGGCGTTGACAGCTTCACGCAACGAGGATTTGGAAGAGAGAGACACCGCAAAAGGCTTCGGGTGCAAAGTGGACAACGGTGAGCCATCGACTTCGGTCTCATCGACCCAGCCCAGCAGCCTCTCCTGATCGACCAGCCCGACCCAACTGACATCGTGGGCTCGCATTACCGCCCTGGCCTCGTCCGGCGTTGCACTGACATCGACGATCGGCCCCCTGACCATGTCAGCACCCGATACAGGACGAAGGGCCAGGCGCTTCAGACCCCTCTCCCCGCCCAGAAAGTCCTCCACGAAGCCGTTGACCGGCGAGGCCAGAATGTTCTCGGGTGTGTCGTATTGCTCGAGGATCCCGCCGATGTTGAGGATCGCCACTCTGGTGCCCAGATAGAGGGCCTCGTCGATGTCATGGGTCACGAAGACAACGGTCTTGCCCAGCCGACGATGCAGATCGAGGAACTCCTCCTGTAGACGGCCACGCACGATCGGATCGACGGCCCCAAACGGCTCGTCCATCAACAGCACGGGGGGGTCGGCGGCCAGGGCTCGGGCCACACCAACCCTCTGCTGCTGGCCGCCGGAGAGTTCCGCCGGGTAGCGCTCGAGCATCTCCTCGACCAAACCCACTGTGACGGCCAACTCGGACACACGCTCGGCCACTCGAACCTGATCCCAACCGAGGAGCCCCGGTACGGTGGCGATGTTCTGGGCAACGGTGCGGTGGGGAAAGAGACCGATCTGTTGGATCACGTAGCCGATGGAGCGTCGCAGCTCGTGTGGCTCGACACTCAGTGCATCCCTGCCGCCTACCTCGATTCGCCCCGACGTCGGCTCGATGAGGCGATTGATCATCCTCAAGGTCGTGGTCTTGCCGCAACCCGATGGCCCCACCAGCGTCACGAACTCGCCGGCCCCGATATCAAGTGAGAGCCCGCCCACCGCGGGAAAGAGCCCGCCTGGGAAGATCTTCGTGACGTCCTGGAGGCGGATCATCGGTTGGGCGGGCACCTCGGCTCCTATGTGGGCTCGCTGACCCTAAATGACCTCAGCCGATGCCTCGCAGGAAGTCCAGCACCGAGGCGACATAGTCGTCGAAATCGACCTCGAAGGACTCAACGTGCCCGGCGCCCTCGACCTGGACGAGATGCACCAGATCAGGCTGGGCCTCGGCGAGGGCAATGCTCTCCGCGATCGGGATCGAATCATCGCCCGTCCCATGGAAGGCGAGCACAGGCACACGCAGCGACCGTTCCGCTCGCTCGATGTAGTCGAGGGTCTTCCAGTTGACGCCTATCCGGAGCGAGGTGAAGAACTTGGCGACCCACGAGATCGTAGGCGGGACGTTGCCGGGGACGATGGGAAGCGGTTCGATGCTCGCCCGGTAATCGACTGTTGACCCCAGGTCGATATTGGCCGAATCGAGGATCAGCCCGGCGATCTCCTCGAAGGTGTGCCGGTAGGCAAACGACAGGGCGAGCGAAGCACCTGTGCTGTAGCCGGCCACCACTACGTTCTCCGCCCCGTTGGCCAACGCGAACTGGAAGGCACCGAGCAAATCCTCCCACTCCGTGCTCCCGTATTGGTGGTAGCCCGAGGGATCGGTTGGCTGCCCGTCGTCATTGCGATACGCGATGGCTAGCTGGGGATAGCCGGCATCCTGGATCGGCTTGAAGAGAGCCTCCGGCTCGGCGGGCGACGAGTTGAGCCCGTGAACATGGATCACCCACGTCGAGCCATCCGCAGGGAGATGCCAGGCGTCGAGATCTCCCGATTCGGCGGGATAGGTGACTTCGACCAACTCGTAGTCACCGTTGGGGCCCACGATGGGCTCAGGATCCGGCGTGAAACCGTCCTCGATGATCCGGGATGAGTAGTACCAGCCCCCCGCAACATGTGCGACCAGCAAAAGAGCGATCAACCCCCAAAAGATCCCTCGGAAGATTCTGCGTTTGGGCATCGAAGCATCGATTCTCGTCGAACTCAGGCCACGTGCAATGACAAACCGCCGACGAGATGCTCCTCGTGGTCGGTCACCGGTATCGGGTCACGGCCGAAGGTCGGCTCCAGGTCCCATGCTTGGAGGATGGTCTCGTCGAGCTTGACCGACTGGGCATCCTCCATCACCGACGCCACCGGCTCAGCCCCTGCCCGCAACAAGCCCTCTCGCCGGACCAATCCGACCAGAAGTCCCCCATCGGCGACGGCCAGGGTGTTCTCGGGGTGCACACGGAGTGTGTCGTCGGCATGACGAAGCGGGGCCACGTACACCGGCTCTCCCATGAAACGGAACACCCGGTCGGGGGCGCTTCGAACCACCACCGCACCGGCCTGGGCGGTTCGGCGCAACCGGGCACCAGGGCCGGTTCGAGACCGGCTGAGCCATGATCCACCTGGCGCACCCAGCACCAGAAGCGCTCGCTCGTCGAGGTCTTCGACCATCTGGGAGATCCCGTCCACCACCACGACCCGTCGACCGAGGGTGGGGAGACCGGCTCCGACCTGTTCCAAGATCTCTGCGGCTCCCTCGATCTCGTCTTCTGTGCGCGCCGCCGACACCATCTCGGCATCCACGCCCAGGTTGGACGCGAGTCGGGCGGCAGTCTCGGCGGCCAGCACAGAATGCGGGCCACCTGCAACGGTGGCGACGACCCTGGAGACACGGTCGGGCTCGAATCCGATCGGCACTGCAACGTTGACCAGGTCGAAGCTCGACGGGAGTTTCTTGGAAACCAGGACATCGGCTCTTTCCGAGATGCATCCCTCCGCCACGTCGCCCTGGATGCGGTCTGCCTGCTGACCAGCCAGCGCCTCCGCCAGCTCGTGACAGCCCCGTCCCCTCGTCCAGACGACTCTCAAACTGCGGGCACCGAACGTCATGTCCGGCGCTCGTCGCAGACCCGGTCTGATTGACCCACGTCCATCACCATAGACACCAACTCCACGTTTTATCGCTACTTCCGAGCAGACGTTTGCACGTTGGAGTGACAGAATCGCGGCATGGATTTCGCCGATGTGCTCTCCCGACGACGAATGGTGCGCAACTACACCGAGGACGCTGTCCCCGACGATGTGCTCACGAGGGTGGCGGCAGCGGCCCTGCGAGCACCGTCGGCAGGGAACAGCCAGGCGATCGGGGTGGTGATCGTCACCGATGCCGACAAGAGGGCTGAGATCGCCCGGCTCGGGAACGAGCCGGTGTACGTCGAGGCCGGCTTTGATCCCTGGATCTCGAAGGCTCCGGCCCACATCATCATCTCGGTGAGCGAGAAGGTCTATCGGGACCGTTACTCCGAGCCCGACAAACTCGGCCCCAATGGAGAGCGGATCAAGTGGCCCGTTCCTTATTGGTGGGTCGATGCCGGGGCGGCGATGATGGCCGTGCTGCTCGCCGCCGTCGACGAGGGCCTTGCGGCGGGGTTTCTGGGTGTTCACTCCATGCCC
Organism: Acidimicrobiia bacterium; assembly: GCA_036396635.1. GTDB lineage: Bacteria > Actinomycetota > Acidimicrobiia > Spongiisociales > ZC4RG35 > JANQRA01. The sequence goes on along the minus strand of DASWKM010000178.1, from coordinate 8,510 downwards.
GATCTCGCCAGGCTGGTGCGTCTGCCGGGTCATTTCCACCCGATCGGTGTGATAACGATTGGCTATCCGGCCCGGGATCGCCGTTCGACCAGTCTCAACCGTCCCAAGAAGGCTGCGGCCGATCTGATCCACAGAGACGTCTGGGGTTAGCCCCTCGCCGATGCCCTACGAGATCTCCTCAACCTCCAACGAGCGCATCAAAGGGCTGATTCGCCTTCGCGTGCGACATCACCGGGACACCGACAAGGTGTTCGTGGTCGAGGGCAACGTCTCTATGACCGCGCCCTCCGGGCCGGTATGACCCCCGAGGTGACCTTCGTGGACACTAGAGACAGAGTCACTGCGGGATTGCCAGTCACGGTCGACCCGGTCGTCCTGGACAAGGCGTCCTATCGCTCCCGACCCGAGGGCCCGATCGCCGATTTCCCTCAGATCACGACCAGGCTCGACCGAGTTCATGTCACCGGCACCCCCCTGGTGATGATCGCCGAGGACATCGAGAAGCCGGGCAACCCGGGCGCGATGCTGCGCACAGCGAGCGCAGCCGGTGCGAGCGCCGTGATCACCACGGGACATGCCGTCGACCCACACAACCCCAATGTCATCCGTGCATCCACCGGCGCGCTGTTCGACCTGCCCTTCGCGGTGCCGGATTGGCCGGCCATCGTGACGTGGCTGGATGAGCGCGGCATCGAACTGATTTGTGCCACACCCGACGCCGCCACCCCGCTCTGGGATGTCGATTTGACTGGTCCGGTCGCCATCGTCATCGGCGCCGAGGACGGAGGTGTCTCCGACCGGGCGAGACAGCTCGCCGCACGGGCGATCGCGATCCCTCAGGCCCACACCTCGATCGACTCGTTGAATATCTCGGTCGCGGTTGCTGTGCTCCTCTTCGAGGTGGTCAGACAAAGGTCGAGGGCAGATCATTGACATCGAACATCTGTTCGAGTTAGCCTCCCCAGGGCCGTGCCCCATCGGAAGACCATCGCATTTCAGGCCAGTTTCGACGACATGTCGACGCCGCTGTTCGATGTCGCATTCTGTGTGCTCGATCTGGAGACAACCGGCGGATCACCGGCCACCTGTGAGATCACCGAGATCGGTGCGGTCAGGTATCAAGGGGGCGACCTGATTGGGACGTTTCAGACGTTGGTGGATCCCGGGCTCCTCATACCTCCGTCGATCACGATCCTCACCGGGATCACCCAGGCAATGGTCATCGACGCTCCAGACGTGGCCACAGCCCTTCCCACCTTTCTCGAGTTCATCGGTGACGCGGTCGTCGTGGGTCACAATGTCAGGTTCGATCTCTCGTTCCTGAACGCCGCCGCCATGCGTCTCGGCTACGAAAGGCTGGGGAACAGATCGGTCGACACTCGAGCCCTGGCTCGCCGTCTCGTTCGCTCGGAGCTGCGCAACCTCCGGCTGCAGAGCCTCGCCGCCCACTTCCGGAGCCCAGTCACGCCCAATCACCGTGCCTTGGAAGACGCCCGCGCCACGGCGCACGTCTTTCATGCCTTGTTGGAGCGGGCGGGCTCGATCGGGGTCACCAATCTCGACGACCTCCTCCAGCTGCCGACGGCGCGGGGAGGCGCCCACTACTCGAAGATCAGGCTCACCGACGCCTTGCCCCGGCGTCCTGGTGTCTATGTGTTCAAGGATCGTCACGGGACCCCCATCTATGTGGGAAAGGCCACCAATCTGCGTGCCCGGGTGCGTCAGTATTTCTACGGGGACACGCGCCGCTCGATCACCAACATCATGAACGAGCTCCAGAGCATCGACCATCAGGTGTGTGCCTCGGTCCTCGAGGCCGAGGTGACCGAGCTCCGTCTCATCCACGCCCATCGTCCCCGTCACAATCGGCGCTCCCGCCCCCCGAAAAGCTCCCACTTCATCAAGGTCACGGATGAGACCTACCCCCGTCTCTCCGTAGTCCGGACTCTCAAGGAGGACGGGCTTGCCTATCTGGGGCCGTTCCGATCCAAGCGGGCGGCGGACGAGGTAGTGCTTGCCATCTGGGATGCCATACCGATCAGACGTTGCCGGACCAGATCCGGGTCACGCTCGGGCAAATGCGCGGCGGCCCAATTGGGGGTGGCGGCATGCCCCTGTGACGGACGCCTCGACGTCGCCTCGTATCGGGCATTGGTGGACCGGGTCGTGCTGGCTTTCGATGGTGAGCCGACACAGCTCCTCGATCGCCTCGAAGACAGAATGAACCGACTGGCCCGGGATCAGCGATACGAGGAGGCGGCCTGGACGAGGGATCGCCACGACGCCCTGGTCCGCGCCCTACGTCGTCGCTGGGAGTGGCAATCGTTGACGCGAGCCGGGTGGCTCGAGCTCGAGCAATCCGATGGGACCACAGTGATTATCGATCATGGCACCCTCGTCGAGACCAGAGCGGCGGGCGTCCCGGCTCGACTGCACGCCGGCCACCTGGCTGCGGAGGACGTCCCGGCGGTTGCACCAACGGTGGCTGCGGCAGAAGAGGCGTCCATCCTTTGGAGATGGATGGAGAGCCAACCGATGCGGTTGGTGGAGTCCTCGGGACCGCTGGCATGTCCGATCCGGAGAGCCGAGTGCTTGGCGGTGAGTCGACAAGCCGCGGCATAACGGAATCATCCTTCTCGTTGTTTTGACCGCATGATCGAGAGACTGTTGATCGTCGCATTCGTGGTCTCTGCCTGCGGCGGCGTCGGTGCAGAAGTGGGCGCACCCGTTCGTGACGACCTTCCCGGGACGTCGACGGCCGAGTTCGAGGCACATCTCGCCACCATCGACCGCCCCGCCCTGGTCAACGTCTGGGCGTCGTGGTGTCTGCCATGTCGATCCGAGGCACCGCTTCTCAATGAGGCATTCCGCAGGTACGGAGATGAGATCGAGTTCATCGGGGTGGACGTTCAGGACAACCAGGCCGATGCCAAGCGCTTCTTGGCCGAGTTCGGGCTCGATTTCGATCACTTCTTCGATCGTGATCGCTCGGTCCCCAACTTCTACGGAGGGTTCGGCACACCCATCACGATGTTCTTCGGTCCCGAAGGCGAGCTGATCAGGGTCCACAACGGCGTGGTCGACGAGCGAACTCTCGCCCTTAACATCGACGAGCTGCTCCGACTGGGCTCCTGAGTGGAGTTCACCCTTCTCTGGGCCGCCCTCACCGCAGTGGCCATGGGCTTGGTTGGTCTTCGGCTCTGGTCTGAGCGACTACCCCCGAACGCGTTCGATCGATTGACGGGCGGCGCTCTCGTCGGTCTCGCCGTCGGTCGACTCACCGCTTTGATCTCCCAGGGGGTGAATCCGGTGACCAACCCGGGGGACATCCTCATCGTGCGCGGTGGGGTCCACACCGGCGCGGCCACCATCGCCTTCCTCCTCACACTCGTGTGGAGCACCCGAAAGATCCCGGGTGCGATCGACGCCTTGACCCCGGCAGTGCTCCTGGCGTTGGCCGGGTGGCATGCCGGATGCCTCTGGCGCGGGGCGTGTCTTGGTACCGCCTCCGATCTTCCCTGGGCGTGGGCCCAACCTGGGAGCCTGGTAACCCGCCATCCCACCGAGATCTACGCTGCAATCGGTCTCGCGCTCGGAGCTTGGCTGGTGTCGCGGCTCGCCTGGCAGCAATGGCTGAGAGCCGGCACAGGTCTGAGCCTTGCCGCGGCCGTCAGGCTGGTCACCGAGCCTCTTCGCCCCAGCCTCACGGGTGGCCCGATTGGCTGGTACCTGGCCGGATTGGCCTTCGGGCTGGCCCTCCTGGCATGGGCGTTCCTCGACCGTGCCCACACTCGGACTTGAGACCACTCGCCGTCGGGATGAGACTCCCGTCGGTGGATCCAATCGTGGACTTCAGGAGCATCGGTGTGTCGTTGGGTGGCCACCCGGTCCTCCGCGGCGTGAACCTGACCCTCGCCCCCGGTGAGGTTCTCGGCGTCTCCGGCCCCAATGGATCGGGCAAGACCACCTTGATACGAACGATCGCGACCTTGACGTCAATCGACTCGGGCAGCGGCACCGTCCTGGGGACCGATCTCACCAGCACCAGCCTCGTCTCGACCAGGAGGAGGATCGGGATGATCGGTCATCATCCGGCCCTCATCCCGGTGTTGACGCTCACCGAGAACCTGACCCATGCCGCCCGACTGGCCGGCATCGAGGTCGCACGGGTCGCCAACGCACTCGGAGTCGTTGGGTTGGAGGGCGCCTCCGACCGAAGAGCCGACGCATGCTCGTTCGGGATGAGACGTCGTGTGGAGATCGCTCATCTTCTGCTCACCCGCCCCACCCTCCTCCTGCTCGATGAGGCGGCTTCGGGCCTCGACTCGTCGGCGAGGGATCTGATCTCGGCCGTGGTCGATTCGACACGTTCGAGGGGAGGGGGCACCGTCGTCGTCTCCCACGACGAGAGCCAACTACGGGGCATCACCCAGAACGTGATGTCGTTGTCGGGTGGGCGTCTGGAGCCGAGCCGTTGACGTTTTGGCCCCAAGCCCTCGAGATTGCCCGGGTCGACCTCATCGTTGAGCGGAGGATCGGTGACACCCTCCGGATCGTGCTTCCATTCGCCGTGGTGGCCCTGATGGTCTTTCCGCTTGCCCTTGGCCTCCAACTCAGCACCATCCGTGACATCGGCTTCGGCGTCTTCTGGGCACTTGGCATTCTCTTCGGGATGCAAGTGGCCCTCCGCCAATCGGCGGCCGACACCCCGGAGCGGCGTGACCTCCAGGCATTGCTTGGTGTCGACGCTGCGGCCCGGTTCGTGGGGCGAACGCTGTCCGGGAGCGTGCTGATGGGCGGCTTCCTCCTGATCCTCGCCCTGGCGATGCTGGCCCTCTATGCACCGCGGCTCCCCACCGGGGTCTGGCCGGTGCTCGTGGTCTCGACGCTCCTGCTCGGCATCGGCCTGACCGAGTTGGGCACCCTGGCCGGTGAGGTCACCACCGGGCTTCGGGCTCGAACTTCCCTGGCATCTCTGATCGTGGCGCCCCTTGCCCTCCCCCTCATCATCGGGGCTTCACAGTCGGTCGAGGCTCTAGAGCAGGACACCGGTATCCTGCCTTGGGTACTTCTGTTGGTGACCAGCGACCTTGCCCTGGCCGTGGCCGGGGTGGCCCTGGCCAGACCCCTCGAGGAAGCGACGAGATGACACGAACGAGATTATTGATGGGCACAGCCGGTCTCTCGGTCGCCGTCGGGCTCTGGTTCGCCCTGACCGCTCCACCCGACGTCCTCCAGGGTGAGTACAGCCGCCTGATCAACATCCACGTGCCCTCCATGTGGCTGGCATTCCTCGCCTTCGGGGTGACCGCTCTCGGCTCGATCATGTGGCTCATCCGCAAGAAGGAGCGGTGGGATCGCCTTGCTGCGGCATCTGTCGAAGTTGGCGTCATCTTCACCGGCATCGGGCTCTTCACGGGCATGGTCTGGGGCCAGGCAGTCTGGGGCGCGCCGTGGGACTGGCAGGACCCGAGGCTGATGAGCACCGCGGTGATGTTCTTCGTCTACCTCGGCTATCTGGCATTGCGCAACGCCCTCGATGACCCCGTGGTCAGGGCGCGTCGCTCGGCGATACTCGGCGCCATCGCGGTTGTCCAGATTCCGTTGGTCTATTTCTCGGTGAACCTGTTCCGCACGCTTCATCAGACCCAGTCGATCCGACCTGACGGGTCGACCATGCCCGACGAGATGGTCATAGCCATGTTGATCAATGTGGCGGCCTTCACCGTCCTCTATGTTGCCCTCATGGTCACTCGTCTGGCGGTCTCCCGTCTCGAGGCGCAAGCTCGGCCAGAGAGCGTCTTCGCCGGTGACGCGGTGCGCCCGCCCCGTCTCAGCGAGGTCGAGGATGTCTGACACGGTCGTCGTGGTGGGAACATTCCTCATCTCCTACGGGCTGATTCTCGCTTACGCCGTCTACCTCCAAATTCGGAGGCGACGGGTCGAGCCCTGACCGATGGGACAGCGGCAGTTCATTCTTCTCGGGACCGTGGGTGTCATCGCGCTGATTGGCGGCATCACCATTGCCGGGCTCAACGACAATCTCACCTACTACCTCTACCCCAACGAGGCCGTTGAGCGCCGTGCCGAATTCGTGGACGGGGAGAAGTTTCGGCTCGCCGGACGGGTTGTCTCCGGTTCGATGAGCGAGGAAGGAGACGACCTGACCTTTGATGTCACCGATGGATCGGCCACCATTCCCGTCGTGCTGGTCAACACTCCGCCACCCCTCTTCAACGAGGAGGTCCCGGTCTTGTTGGAAGGCTCCTGGGCCGGCGACACGTTCGTTGCCGAGAGCGCGCTGATCCGTCACGACGAGAATTACGAGATCCCCGCCGAGGGGAACTACCCGGAACCCTGATGCTTGCCTTCCTCGGATCGGCCGGCATGTTGGTTGCCCTGCTCGGGGCGGGGCTCCTGGCCTGGAGGGGCGTGGTTGCCGCCCGCACCGACCGTCACGCCAACATCGACGGCGCCGCCCGAATGCTGTTGTCCGGATCGGTGGTCGCCATGGGCGCAATGGTCATCGCGCTGTTCACCGATGACTTCTCACTGGTGTACACCGCCAATCATCACGCACGTGCCACCCCATTTCCCTTCGACGTCGCCACGGCATGGGCTGCCCTGGAGGGCTCGATCGTCCTCTGGGGGCTGATCCTCGCCGGGTACACCTGGTTCGTTCTGCGTCGTTATCGCCGCTCCCCCGACCGGCTCGGTGCCGCCGCACTTGCGGTCATGGGCGTGGTGGGGGTCTTCTTCTTTGGTCTGATGGCGACCGTAGCCAACCCTTTCGAGGTCTGTGTGCAAGCCGCCAACGTCGGATGCGCCGATTCGAGCATGTGGCGGTTTGCCGCCGCCGACATCCCCTCCGACGGACCGGGCCCCAACCGTCTGCTGCAGAACCACTTCATGATGGCCATCCACCCACCCATCCTCTATCTGGGTTATGTGGGCATGACCGTGCCGTTCGCCTATGCCATCGGTGCCCTGGCCCTTGGTGTGGCCGGCCCGGATTGGTTGCGACGCAGCCACCGATCCACCCTCGTGGCCTGGTCGTTCCTGACCCTGGGGATCGTGCTCGGTGGTTGGTGGGCGTATGAGGTGCTCTCTTGGGGCGGCTACTGGGCCTGGGACCCGGTCGAGAACGCTTCACTCATGCCATGGTTGGTAGCGACTGCCTTCCTCCATTCCGGGATCGTGCAGCAGCGACGGGGCATGCTCCAGGCCTGGAACCTCATCCTGGTGATCAGCACTTTCTCGTTGACCATCCTCGGGACATTCCTCACCCGCTCGGGGACGATCAACTCGGTTCACTCATTCACTCAATCGGCCATTGGCCCCGCTCTGCTCGGCTTCCTCGTCCTCACCCTCGTCGGCTCGTTCACACTGTTCTCGACGCGTGCCGACGTGGTCGCCACATCGCCCCGGATCGATTCCTTCATCTCCCGTGAAGGCACATTCCTCTTCAACAACCTGTTGTTGACCATCTACGCGTTTGTCGTGCTCATCGGCACCACCTACCCGCTGATCCTGGAGGCATTCACCGGGACTCAGGTGGGTGTGGGCGAGCCATTCTTCAATCGTCTCGCCGTCCCGCTCTCGTTCCTGCTTCTCCTTGTCATGGGGTTCGGGCCGATAACGCCCTGGCGGAGCACCGAGGCCGGTTTGCTCTGGCGTCGCACCAGCACTCCTGTCGTCTTTGCCCTGGTAATGGGTCTGCTCACCGCCGGCCTGGTCAGCCGTAACGGATGGGTCGTCCTCAGTGTCACCCTCGGGTTCTTTGTTCTCGGCACCATCGCCGGGTTGGCGGTCGAGCAGGCCCGAAGACGTGCTGACAAGATGGGCGAGGCCCTGCCCCAGGCATTGAGGAAGGTGCTAACCGGTGATGGCACTTTCTGGGCAGGCCAGCTGAGCCATGCCGGCGTGGTACTGGTGGCGATTGGGATCGCCTTCGCCGCCAACCTCGGCGCCCACACCGAGGTGGTCTTGAGCCCAGGTGATGCGGTTGACTTCGAGGGATTCACCATCACCTACGAGTCGCCGTTCCAAGTGAGCAATGCGTCCAAGACCACCGTGGGCGCCCGTTTGTCCGTCACCCGCGAAGGGTCGTTCGTCGCCCTGGTCGAGCCGGCGGCGAATTTCTTCGGTGGCGACGAGACCGGCATACCAACTCCGGACGTCCTCCATCGTCCCGAGGGAGACCTTTACGTCAGCCTGATAGCTCCGCCGACCGCAACCGGATCGGCCAGGATTACTTTCGACACCTCGCCGATGATCTGGCTGCTGTGGTTCGGCGGCCTCACCGCGGTCACCGGAGGTTTCCTGGCCATGGCGGCAAGACGCCGGGAGCGCGAGGTGGCGGCGGATCTTCAGACCGCCCATGTCTGAGCGTCTCCGCAACCTGATCACAGTTGCCCTGATCGCGGTGATGGCAGTCGCTCTCGTCGTCCTGGTGGCGACCAACCCATCTGACCCGGATCGGATCCAGTCGATCGGCTCCAGGATCAAAT
>DASWKM010000177.1:0-4511 GCA_036396635.1 Acidimicrobiia bacterium | reverse complement strand
TTCGAGGACGGTTGGCTGAGGACAGGTGACGTCTGCAAGATCACCCCCGAGGGCTATATCCGGATCACCGACCGCTCCAAGGACGTCATCAAGTCGGGCGGGGAGTGGATCAGCTCACTCGACGTCGAGAATCAGCTGATGTCACATCCAGGAGTAGCCGAGGCCACCGTCGTCGGCCTGAAGCACGTCAAGTGGCAGGAGCGTCCCGCTGCTTTCGTGGTGCGGGCGGAGGGTTCCGACGTAACCGAGGAGGAACTGATCGAGCACTTGAGGGCTCGGGTGGCCAAGTGGTGGCTGCCGGACAAGATCGTGTTCGTCGAGGAGATACCCAAGACGGGGACGGGGAAGTTCGACAAGAAGGTCGTTCGGGACCAGTACTCCGACCTGTTGATGGAGGGCTAGAGGCCGGCTCGTTTCGCTGCCCAGGCCGCAATCAGGTCGAGGTAACCGGAGGCGAAGTCACCCGTTGCCTGTTGCTGAATGCGATGGTCCGCGAGGGGGAACACGACGACCGTGGCGTCGGTGTTATCCGCCTCCGCAAGGGCCCGCCCGGTCTCCTCCGCACTCTGCCAGGCGGGCAAGAGCAGGTCTCGACCTCCATACAACGCGAGGTAGGGGCAGCGTATCTGGGCCAATGCCTCGATTGGTTCGAACTCCTCGGTGACGAATCGGGTGATCATCGCCCACGACTCGGGGTCATCGATCGTCAGATAGCTGCCGTACCACCTGGCCTGACGTGCCGTCGCCAGGATCTCGGCCTCGACGATGCGGTAGGGGTCCCCACGTCGGGCGGCGGCGTGGACGGCGTCGAGGAACCCGAGCCCCTCGCCCACCTCGGCGTCGTCATGACCGCCGGCTCGCATGGTGTGCTCGCAGCCGTATAGGTCTTGTTGTTCGATGTCGATCGACGGGCCGGAGCTGGCGATGGCAAATGGGAGGTCCGGGATTCGGCTGGCGATGATCTGTGCGAGCCAACCACCCTGGCTGTGCCCCCAGATCCCGATGCGTGCGGTGTCGAGGAGGTGGTGGCTGGCCAGCATGTCGAGTGCGGCAATCGACTGGTCCGCCCTGCCCTCCAGGGCGTAGTCGCGCCAGTCGCCGGTCGAGCGGCCAACCCCGGGCTTGTCGAAGGCGTACGTCGCCAGACCGCGGCTGAGAAATGCCTGGCGGATCGGTGGGAAGTAGCCGTCGCTGTCACGGTCGGTCGGCCCCGAGCCCTGCATCATCAGGACCGCCGGATGGGGAGGGTTGGCCTCGGGCAGGTGGAGTGTGCCGGCGAGGTCGAGACCGCTCCATGTAAAGACGAGGTCCTCGCTCGTTGGCTCAAACATGGCTCGTCTCCTTGGGTTGGCGGACAGCCGAGGCTATAGCGCTGATCCGGACAAGACAGGGCAGTCTCTTCCCCTCCAGGTCTTTCTGCAGATTAATTATTGAATAGTCTTGACAACGCGTCTCGATATCCGTAGAGTATCGAACAAATGTTCGATCAAAAGACCGGCTGGCTGGTCGCACACTTGCCAGGGGAGGTTGAGGACTATCTGTATGAGCTGACGCTCGCTGCCGCCGCAGATCCCGAGCCGGCCGAGGCGTGTCAGCCGATCCTCGAATGTCTCGATGAGATGACACCGGGGCCGTTTCTGGCAGCGATTCTGTCCTCGGTGGACCCGACCCGGTTGACGGGTGCCGACGCGGTGACGGTGATGAGGGCCTTCCATCGGATGGGGTCTTATTGTCAGGCGGGGGAGTACGAGACGATGTTCGAGGTGGCTCATGCCGCCGACCCCGACACACTGGATCGGTATCGGGCCGTCAACGACTATGCCCCCGAGGAGATCGGTGCCGCCCTCTCGTATACCCGACGGAGGGCCGACTCGGAGCTTGGTGTTGCCTTGGATATCACCATTCGACTGCCTCGGGTGAGAGCAGGGTTGGCGTCTGGTGATATCGATGGTCCCAAGGCCAGGGTCCTGACCATGGATACGGCTCATCTCGAGCCGGCGAACGCGAGGGAGGTAGTGGATCGGATAATCGACGAGGTCTCCGATCTGACGACTGGCCACTTGCGTGCCCGGCTCCGTCGGTTGTGCATCGAGGCCGACCCCGAGGACGCCAAGAGCCGCTATGAGCTATCGGTGTCGGAGCGGAAGGTCGTCGCCGAGGAGAACGCGGAGGGCACCGCGGCGTTGATCATCTCCCAGTGTTCCCCTGAGGATGTTTACGCCGCCCGGGATCACATCAACACACTGGCCCGCCGTCTGAAAACCGAGGATGAGCCCCGCACCATCGATCAGCTGCGGGCAGACGTCGCCCTGGATCTGCTCGTCGGCAGATTCCACAACGGTCCCGAGGGAAGTGGTGGGTCGGTGGTGGTTCATGCCGATCTGACCACTCTGGCCCGACTGGATGACACGCCGGGTGAGCTGGGTGGGTATGGCCCGGTCATCGCTGAGGTCGCCCGCAAGGTCGCTGCCAACCAGGCCCAGGGCGCTTGGACGGCCGTGGTCACCGACCCCGCAACTGGTGAGCCACTCCACACCGTCTCGATCCGTCGACGTCCCACCGTTGCTCAAACACGCATGATCAGAGCACTTCACCCCACCTGCGGTTTCCCCGGGTGTCGCATGCCGGCCATCAACTGTGACCTCGACCATCGGATCGACCACGCGCGTGGCGGACCCACCACCGTCACCAACCATGCACCCCTATGCCGACGCCATCACATGGCCAAGCACCACGGGGGATGGCGATACCGCAAGACCAGCCGCACAGGCATCAAATGGGTCAGCCCACTCGGGCACACCTACCGCACCGGACGACCACCCTGAGTGGTCACGGGCTCCGGCCGGTGAAGCTACTGGACTTCGATCAGCTCGCCCGTGCTCAGGTCGAGCACGAACTCCTTGTCGCTCTTCGAATCCGAGATGAAGCTGGCGAGACGTGCACCCTTCTTGCGAACGATCCACCACGCGTAATCGGTCGACCCCGACTCGAAGAAGGCGTCGCGCGCCGACCGGGTGGCGCCGACGGCGTCGATCTCCTCTGCGAACTCGGCGAGCACCGTTTCCTTGGGCTCCGTTAGACCCCGCACCTCGGCGAACTGGACCGCCTCGAACATCGTGCCTCCTCCATCGAATACTAAACCCTGCTCACGTTGGGTGATTCGTTTTCCCTAAGGTGAATCCGTGAGCTCCGTCCACACCTCCTGGGGTGAGATCGCGGTCGCAGTCAGTGGTGTCGTCGGTCTCTGGGGAGTCCTCATCTCCCGGCGGGAGAGGGTCCCCAAGGCCTTCTACTGGGCGGTGGCGGTGGCCATCGCCAGCCTGCTGGTCCAGGTCACCCTGGGGGTGGCCGTGATGTCGACCGAGGACACCGACCCGGGCAACCAGCACGTCTTCTACGGGGTCTTGATCGCCATCACCTTCGCCTTCACCTACATCTATCGGACTCAGTTCAGGAAACGGCCTGCCCTGTACTACGGCATTCTTCTACTGTTCACGATGGGTCTAGGAATCCGAGGGATCATGACATTCGGCAACAGCTTCTGATGCTCCTCCAAGACAAGAAACTCCTGATCACAGGTGTCCTCACCGACGACTCGATCGCATGGCACACCGCCAGGGTCGCCCAGGAGGAGGGCGCCGACATCGTCTGCACCGGCTTCGGGCGCGGCCTGCGTCTGACCGAGCGCTCGGTTCAGCGGCTGCCCCGGCCGTGCGACGTCCTCGAGCTCGACATCAACAACCCCCAGCATGTGGAATCGGTGATGGGCGAGCTGGACGAGCGTTGGGGAAAGGTGGATGGTGCCTTGCACGCCATCGCCTTCGCCCCCGAGGACGCCCTCGGCGGCAACTTCCTCAACACACCCGTCGAGTCGGCCCAGATCGCCTTCACTGTCTCCGCCTTCTCCTACAAGACCCTCGCCGTCGGTCTCCTTCCGCTCATGCAGAAGGCAGGGGGAGGCGCCCTGGTGGCCATGGACTTCGACAACACCCAGGCATGGCCGGCCTATGACTGGATGGGTGTGGCCAAATCCGCCTTGCAGAGCGTCACCCGCTATCTGGCCAGGGACCTCGGCCGGCACAACATTCGAGTCAACGCCGTGTCGGCCGGGCCACTCGGCACGGTTGCCGCGAAGTCGATCCCCGGATTCGCCAAGTTCGACCAGGTCTGGGCGGAGCGCTCACCGTTGTCCTGGAACACCGCCGACCCGGATCCAGTGGCCCGGATGGTTTGTGTCCTGCTCAGTGATTGGGCGCCGATGACATCGGGTGAGATCGTCCATGTCGACGGGGGGTTCCACGCCGTCGCCGCCGGTGTCGACGATGACTGAGCCGGGTTCCCTTCCCTAGGCCTGCGCCGGCATCGTTGCTGCCGCGGGCAGCTCGAGCACGAACGTCGCACCGCCCCCTTCGGTGTCCTCCACCCTCACCGTGCCATGCATGGCCTCGGCCAGGCTCTTGACGATGGAGAGACCGAGACCGGTACCGCCCTTGGAGCGGGTGTCGGACTGA
>DASWKM010000176.1:0-5835 GCA_036396635.1 Acidimicrobiia bacterium | reverse complement strand
TTGCCTGCCGGCCCATGCGCCGGTAGAGATCTTCCCAAAGAGGTAACCACCTACACATGCCCAACGAACAAGAAAACGCGTCTGTAGCCGCTCCCAACAACGAGGAGATGGTGGAGGCGCCCGAGACCCCGGCTGTCGAAGAGACGGCCGGCGCCGAAGAGCCCACGTCAGAGAACCCAACTATGGACGGGGCCACGTCATCACCATCCGCCACACCGGATGAGCCCTCCGAGCAGCCGGCCGATGACAGGTCAGAGCCCAGGGTCACCGAACGCGAGGCTTTGGTCGCCCCCGATCTCAGCGACCTTCCCGATGACATAGGTGACGACTTCGAGAAGGCAATCGCGGCGACGGTCCTCGAGTTCCGCGAAGGCGACATCGTCGAAGGCACCATCGTGAGCGTCGATTCCGAAGGCGCCCTCGTCGACATCGGGTACAAGTCCGAGGGTTTCATCCCCACCCGTGAGCTGTCGATCCGCGTCAACGTCGACCCCGGCGCGACCGTGGCCATCGGTGACCGCGTCGAGTCGGTGGTTCTGGACAAAGAAGACGACGAAGGTCGCCTCATCCTCTCCAAGAAGCGCGCGATGTACGAACGTGCCTGGGGTCAGATACAAAAGGTGGCCGACGAAGGTGGGACGGTGGAGGGGACCGTCATCGAGGTGGTCAAGGGCGGGCTCATCGTGGACATCGGTCTCCGGGGGTTCTTGCCGGCGTCTCTCGTCGACCTGCGCCGAGTCCGCGATCTCGACCCCTTCATCGGTGACACCATCACCGCCAAGGTGATAGAGCTGGATCGGGCCCGCAACAACGTTGTGTTGTCGCGCCGTGCTCATCTCGAGGAAGCTCTGGCCGAGGAGCGCACCGAGTTCCTCGACAATCTCCTCGAAGGCGAGATCCGTGATGGGACCGTGTCGTCGGTGGTCAACTTCGGCGCCTTCGTCGATCTCGGGGGCATGGACGGACTGGTCCACGTCTCCGAGCTCTCCTGGCAACACGTCAACCATCCGAGCGAACTGGTGAAGGTAGGGGATGAGGTCAAGATCAAGGTGCTCGAGGTCGATCGCGATCGGGAGCGCATCTCGCTCTCGATCCGCCAGACGACCGATGATCCCTGGGATGTCTTCGCCAACATGCATGAGGTCGGCGATGTCGTCGAGGGCACGGTCACCAAGACCGTCCCGTTTGGCGCATTCGTCTCCGTGGCCGAGGGTGTCGAGGGCTTGGTTCATGTGTCGGAGATTGCGATTCACCGCGTCGAGTCGCCGGAGCTCGAGCTCTCGATCGGTCAGAAGGTCAATGTGAAGATCACCGAGAAGGAAGACGAGCGGCGCCGCGTCTCCCTTTCGATCAAGCAGGCCCTGCCCGACTACAAAGAGCGGAGTGCCGAACAGGAAGAGGAGAAGAAGCGGCCGCCGCGCAAGCAACGTGAGTTCGAGCGAGAGTTTGGCGCTGACGCCGACGAGCGTCCACCCATGCCCGTCGATGCATCACTGGAGGCGATTCTGAAAGAGCTCAAGGAGCGCGGAATCGGTCGTCGCTAGCCAATGCCATACCTCGAGTGTCCGGCAACCCGCGAATACCAAGCCGGAGGCCTCTGGCTGGTGCTCGCCGGATGGGTCGGTGTGTCCGCAGATTTGTGGGCCGAAAGACTCAAGACTGGCATCCACAGGTCCGACAATCACAAGATACTGAACCTGAAACACTCGGCGGGCTCAGGCCCACCGGTACTATGCCCTCCCGCCTTCCTCGTGGCAATCGCGATGAATAGAGGAGGGGACAACCGAAGGGGACTCAATGGGTAGGAGAGCTATCGTTCTGCTGGTGGCCTTGATACTGGCCGGACTCGCCGCGTGGGCGGTATGGAACTTCATGCAAAGCGTGAAGTCCGAGGCCGAGGATGACCAGCGTCAGGTCACGGTTTTCCGCGCCGGAGCCGACGGCATCGCGGAGGGCGCCGAAGGGGCAATCCTGCTGGGAACTCTCGGTCAGGCAGATGCCCAGGTCGTAGCGGGTCTGGATGAGTTCGAGGACACACCACCAGACGCCATCCAGACTGAAGAGGAGTTGCGCACGCTGCTGACCGGAAAGGTGGCGGCCGGCCCTATCTCACCGAATGCCATCCTGACCCAGAGACAGTGGGTCTCGATATCTGTCGAGGTCATCCCTCTCTCCCAGCAGATCGGGTCCGGGAATCAGGCGATCACGATCAGCACCAGCAACATCCAAGGTGTCAACGGGTTCGTCGAGGCGGGTGATCGGATCAACATGATCATCACACTCGACATCGAGTTCGACCTCATCCCGATCGAGGGCCTGCCGACCCTGCCACCGCCGGAGACCACCGAGACGACCACGCCGGGCGAGGAGCAGACTGTGACGGTCACCTACACCCGTTATGTGCTCCAAGGCCTGAACGTCCTCGCCGCCGGTCGTGACATTCGCCCAGAGGAGGAAACCGACCAGACCGGTCAGGTCCCCGCCGGTGACCCGACGGCAGCGGAAGGAACAGAGGCGGTGCCGGCCGAGGATCTGGGCAACTCCACCGTCTTCACACTCGAGGTCACACCCGATCAGGCCGAGCGAATCGTGTACGCGTTCGAGAACGGCTCGATCTGGCTTACCCTTGTTCCCGAAGATTTCGTCGAGGTCGAGACCGATGGTGTCACCATCGACAACCTGTTCGGTGGCGACCTCGCCGAGGCGATCTTCCAAAACCAAGGTAACTAAAAGGGGCATCTCAGATGTCGATGGCCGAGCACAACCTCCTGGTTGTCGACCAGGATGACGATTTCGTCGCCAGCGCCAAGGAGCTGTTCGACGGAAGCGTCCCTGTGGCGCGCACCATCGAGGAGGCCGTTCAGTCCATCACGGCCGGAGACGTCCGCATGGTCCTCATCGGCCCCTCATACGGGTCCCCAGATGCCATGGACGAGATCCGGACGCTCCACAACGAGCAGCCTGCGGCCATCCTGATGCTGGTGGCGGAGGAAGTGACATCTGACGTCCTCCGGATGAGCATGCGTGCCGGGGTGTCCGACGTCATCGAGGCCCCGCTCGACGAGGAGAAGATCGAGGCTGCCATCGAGCAGTTCGCCCACGACGTCCTCAAACGCCAGTCGGCCAAGACGACCACGCCGGTGAGGGAAGAGCCGACGGACAAGGGACAGATCATCACCGTCACCTCCGCCAAGGGTGGCAGCGGCAAGACGGTGCTCGCCACCAATGTGGCCTTGGTCCTCAACCGACTGCCCGACAAGAAGGTTTGCCTCGTCGATGCCGATCTTCAGTTCGGTGACGTGTGCCTCGTGCTTCAACTCGAGCCCCGTTACACCATGGTCAATGCGGCTCATGAGCTCCACAAGCTGGATGCCGAGCTGTTGGACTCGCTCCTCACCGAGCATCCGAGTGGTCTGAAGGTGCTGGCGGCACCGCTGGAGCCGGCGTTCGCCGACGACATCACCACTGCCGGTCTCATGCAGATGCTCGACATCCTGCGTGAGAACTACGACTACATCATCGTCGACACCGCGGCGATGCTCGACGAGCTGATCCTCTCGCTCATCGAGAGATCCGATGAGGTGCTCATGTTGGTCGACATGGACCTTCCCTCGGTCAAGAACGCAAAGCTCGCTTTGGAGACCCTCCGCCTGCTCAAGTTCAGCACCAGCAATGTGAGGCTCGTCATCAACCGGAGCAACTCCAAGGCAAAACTCGACAACAAGGAGATCGAGGGAGCGCTAAAGATGGAGATCCAGGCTGCAATTCCTTCAGATGGGGTGGTTGCGGCATCGGTGAACGAAGGTCGACCGGTGGTCGAGACCGACCCAAAGTCCAAAGTCGCGAAGGGTTTCGAGTCGGTAGCCGAGCTAATCGCGGGGAAGATCCCCGAGCCCGGAGCCAAGTCAAACCTCTTCGGACGCAAATAGGTAAGGGAACGAGAAATGCCATCACTATCTGAAAGAGTCGCGGCAGCCAGACAGATCGAGACGATCGATCACACGGTGACCCGCACGGATGCAATGGGCGAGCTGCGCGGTCGTCTCCACTTCAAGGTCGTCGAAGAGTTGGGCCCAACCCTCTACGACCGCGGAATGTCAGACGCCGAGCTGCGTCTCCGCGTCCTCGAGATGCTGGAGTGGGCCGTCGATCAGGAACAGGACCTGCCGCTCACCTCGGCGGACCGTCGCGCCCTGCTCAATGAGATCGCCTCCGACGTCTTGGGTTACGGGCCGATCGACCCGCTCCTCAATGACCCTGAGGTCACCGAGGTCATGGCCAACGGGCCCTACGACGTCTACTACGAGAAAAGTGGTCGGATCAACCGATCCGACGTGCGATTCGTCGATGAGGTCCACCTGCGTCGCATAATCGACAAGATCGTCGGTCAGATCGGGCGCCGTGTCGACGAGGCGACACCGATGGTCGACGCCCGTCTCCCGGACGGTTCCCGTGTCAACGCCATCATCGCCCCGCTGGCCATCGGTGGCCCCTTTCTCACCATCCGAAAATTCGCAGTCGACCCTTACCAGGAAGCCGACCTGATCAGCTTTGGCACCTTGACCCAACGGGTGGCCGACTTCCTCAGGGCCTGTGTCAGGGGGCGTCTCAACCTCCTCATATCTGGTGGTACCGGTTCGGGGAAGACGACGACGCTCAACGTGGTCTCGGCCTACATCCCGGATGACGAGCGCATCATCACGGTGGAGGACGCCGCCGAGCTTCAGCTGCACCAGGACCACGTCCTCACGCTGGAGTCCCGCCCCTCCAACATCGAGGGCAAGGGCATGGTGACGATTCGCGACCTGGTGAGAAACACACTGCGCATGCGTCCCGATCGCATCGTCGTCGGTGAGGTTCGTGACGCCGCCGCTCTCGACATGCTCCAGGCCATGAACACGGGTCATGACGGATCTCTGACAACGGTCCACTCCAACAGCCCGCGTGACACCTTGTCGCGTATCGAGACGATGGTGCTCATGGCCGGCTTCGACCTTCCTGTCCGGGCCATCCGCGAGCAGATCGCGTCTGCGGTGGATCTGATCGTCCATGTCGCTCGTCTCAAAGACGGCACTCGTCGTGTCTCCCACGTGACGGAGGTGGAGGGCATGGAGGGGGAGATCATCACCCTGCAGGACCTCTTCCTGTTCGACTACGGGATGGGTGTCGATGAGGAGGGCCGCTACAAGGGCCGGCTGAAGGCCACCGGCATACGGCCCAGCTTCTCAGAAGACCTCGAGAACCAGGGAATCCGCCTCCCCTCCGACCTCTTTGATCCCGAGCCGTTTGCTCGGAGAGCCAATTGAAGAAACTGCTCGCCCTTCTTGCCGTATTCGCGGTATTCGCCCTTCCGGCCTGGGCACAGGTCGCAGGTGAGGAGATCGAGATCGTCGACGTCAACGGGTCGCGTTACCCCGAGGGCGGCCAGACCCAGATGGTCATCGAGTTCCGCAACTTCGCGGCGGTGCCCGATCCGGCTGCCGTGGCCGTGACCGTCAACGGCCAACCCGTCTCCGACCTGGTGGTCGAGCCGGTCGGCGACTCCACCGTTCCCGTCGGCGTCGTTCTCGTCATCGACACGTCAGGGTCGATGGAAGGCGCTCCCATCGACGCGGCCAAAGCCGCGGCCAAGAGCTTCATCGACCAGGCCCGGCCTGAGGACCGCATCGCCATCATCGGGTTTGCCGATGAGGTTGTCGTCCTTTCCGGCTTCACCAACAACAAGCCCCAGCTCACGACGGCCGTCGACTCCATCGTGGCCGATGGTGAGACGTCGTTCAACGACGCCGTGGTGAAAGGAGCCGAGCTGTTCGATGCTGCCGGGGCCGAGAACCT
>DASWKM010000175.1:0-37013 GCA_036396635.1 Acidimicrobiia bacterium | reverse complement strand
CCCGGCATGCCACGACGGATTCTCATCGCCAAGCCGGGTCTCGACGGGCACGATCGTGGCGCCAAAGTCATAGCTCGGGTCTTGCGTGACGCCGGCCACGAGGTCATCTACTCAGGTCTTCATCAGACCCCGGCCCAGATAGCCGAGACGGCGGTACAGGAGGATGTCGACGCCGTCGGTCTCTCCTCACTCTCCGGAGCACACAAGACCCTGTTCCCTCAGGTCGTCACCGAGCTCGCCAACAGGGGCGTCGTCGACGTGATCGTGTTTGGTGGTGGCGTCATCCCCGATAACGACATCCCTGCTCTCGAGGACGCCGGGATCGCCACGATCTTCACCCCGGGCACCCCCCTCGATGAGATCGCCTCATGGGTCGACGCCAATGTGCCGGGGCGAGTCTGAGAGTATGAAAGGCAGTCAATGAAGATCCACGAGCATCAGGCGAAGCAGCTCATGGCCGCTCGAGGGATGTCGGTGCCGCGGGGGAGGGTGGCCAGGTCGGTCGACGAGGCCGTGGCCGCGGTCCGGCCTCTCATCGAGGAGACGGCGAACCCGATCGTCGTGCTCAAATCACAGATTCACGCGGGCGGCCGAGGCAAGGGGACCTTCAAGGAGCATCCGGGAGTGCGCGGCGTCATCCTGATCACCGACGGAACCAACGGTGGCCCCTCCGCTGCCGAGACCAGGGTGCGCCACCTCGCCCAGCAGATGCTGGGGAGCACGTTGGTCACCATCCAGACCGGTGAGGAGGGCAAAGTCGTCAATCGTCTCTACCTGGAGCAAGGCATCGACATCGCTCGTGAGCTCTATCTGGCTGTCCTGCTCGATCGGGCGGCCTCGCGCAACATCGTGATGGCTTCGACAGAGGGCGGTGTCGAGATAGAGAAGACCGCCGCCGAGACGCCGGAGAAGATCCTCAAGGAGGAGATCGACCCGGCCATCGGGCTCGCCTTGTTCCAGGCCAACGAGCTGGCCCACGGGCTGGCGTTGGAGGGTGAAGGCGCCAAGAACTTCACCCGCTTTCTCAGAGCCATCGCCGCCGCGGCAACCGAGTTGGACACGGATCTCATCGAGATCAACCCACTCGTCGTCACCGCCGGTGGGGAGGTCATGGCGCTCGACGCCAAGATGACTTTCGACGACAACGCCCTCTACCGCCATCCCGACATCGCCGACATGCGTGACGAGACCGAGGAGGACGCCGCAGAGCTGGCGGCAAAGAATGCCGGTCTCAACTACATCAAGCTCGACGGGACGATCGGCTGCCTGGTGAACGGCGCCGGCCTGGCGATGGCAACCATGGACACCATCAAACACGTGGGTGGTGAACCGGCGAATTTCCTCGATGTCGGGGGAGGAGCCACGGCCGACCAGGTGACCACGGCCTTTCAGATCATCACCAAGGACCCGAATGTCAGGGGGATATTCGTCAACATCTTCGGGGGGATCATGCGCTGTGACGTGATCGCCACCGGCATTGTCGAGGCGGTGGAGAGGGTCGGTCTCAAAGTGCCGCTCGTGGTGAGGCTGGAAGGCACCAATGTCGAGCTGGGGAGACAGATCATCGAAGAGTCCGGTCTTCAGGTGACCAACGCGGAGAGCCTGCGTGATGGCGCCGAGAAGATCCTGGAGCTGGCCTCATGAGCGTTCTCGTAGACAAGAGCACGAGGGTGCTCGTCCAGGGTTTGGGCAAGACCGGTCAGTTCCACACCGACACCGCAATCGCCTATGGCACCCAGATAGTGGCGGCGGTCCACCCCTCCCGGGCAGGCTCGGAGTCTCATTTCGAGGGGGAGACCGACCACTCCGGTGTCCCCGGGCGAGACGACACCTACTCGGTCGACGTCCCGGTGTTCGCAACCGTCAAGGAGGCGGTCGCCGAGACCGGGGCAAACGCCTCGGTGGTGTATGTGCCACCGCCTTTCGCGGCCGACGCCGTCATGGAGTCGGCTGCCGCCGGCCTGGAGTTGGTCGTTGCCATAACGGAGGGCATCCCGGTGGCCGACATGATCCAGGCGAAACGCTATCTCCAGGGGAGGGAGACCAGGTTGGTGGGGCCGAACTGCCCGGGCGTGATCACCCCCGGTGAGTGCAAGATCGGGATCATGCCGGGTTACATCCATCGACGAGGCAGGATCGGTGTCGTCTCCCGATCCGGCACACTCACCTACGAAGCCGTTCACCAGTTGACGCTCCTCGGCCTCGGGCAGACGACTGCAATCGGAATAGGTGGTGACCCGGTGAACGGGACCAGTTTCGTGGACTGCCTGAGGATGTTCCAGGATGACGATGAGACCGAGGGGGTGGTCATGATCGGCGAGATCGGTGGCACGGCGGAGGAGGAGGCGGCCGATTTCGTCAAGTCCGACATGACCAAGCCTGTCGCCGGTTTCATCGCCGGCACGACCGCTCCACCCGGGAAAAGGATGGGGCATGCCGGGGCAATCGTGAGTGGTGGCCGCGGCACCGCGGCGGCCAAGATCGAGGCGATGGTCGGGGCCGGGATCGTCATCGCCGAGACGCCATCGGACATGGGAGAGGCGATGATCCGTGCTCTCGGCTGAGAACCTGGCCGCAATCGAGTCCGAGGGACGACGTCTCGGATACGCCGCCCGACGGGAGCCCGGTCGTCTCGTGCCGCAGTATCCGGGCTGGACCCTGGCCGATCTCGCCGCACACACTGCTTCGATACACGGGCGCACCACACTCATATGTCATGAGCTGCCGACCGCGCGAGTCTCCGCGCCAAGGCTGCCCGACGGCATCGGACCGATCGGGTGGTATGAGGAGACGCTCGAGGAGATGCTGTCGGCGCTGACCGTGTCGGACCCGGCGACACCGTGTTGGGGGTTCGGACCCAACCCGACCATCGGGTTTTGGGAGAGAAGGATGGTGATCGAGACCGGGGTGCACCGTTGGGACGCCTTCCAGGCGTTTGGGGAGGAAGACCGGCTCTTGGACGTGGTGGCCCGGTCCGGTCTCGACGAGTTCGTCGACATGTGGCTGCCTCAACTAGGGGAGCTTCAACCACTCCGCGTACACGCCACCGACCTCGACCGCTCTTGGTCATATGGAGGCGAAGAGCCCGCAGCGTTGGTGGACGCGACGGCGTCAGACGTCTATCTCCGCTTGATGTCGAGACCGTCATCGGTTGACCTACCGGAGGACTGGGCGTCTGCGGTCGAAACCCTTGCGTCGCCGCCAAAACGCTGATCCAGGGCTGCTATCCCTACACTCGTGGCCATGCCGTGGATCATCGCCGCCATCGTCGTCGGGTTACTCGTCCTCATCGTCATTGCCATCTACAACGGTCTCGTCCGTGACCGCAATCGGGTCGACAACGCATGGGGGCAGGTGGACGTCCAGCTGAAACGTCGATATGACCTCATCCCCAACGTCGTGGAGACGGTTAAAGGCTATGCGTCCCATGAGCGACAGACCTTCGAGCGTGTCACCCAGGCGAGGAGCGCCGCCCAGGCCGCCGAGGGACCGGCCGAGCAGGCCCAGGCCGAGAACTTCCTCACGTCGGCTCTGCGACAGCTGTTCGCGGTCGCTGAGGACTATCCCGAGCTGCGGGCATCGGAGAACTTCACCGGCCTGCAGGCCGAGTTGAGCGAGACCGAGAACCGCATCGCCGTCAGCCGTCAGATCTACAACGACACGGTCCTCACCTACAACAACAAGGTGCAACAGGTGCCCACCAACGTCGTGGCCTCCATGTTCAGGTTCGGGGAGCGTGAGTTCTTCGACGCGGGTGACCAGGCCGAGGAAGCTCCGGCAATCGAGTTCTGAGTGAGGCGCCTATTCGGGCTCCTGTTCGCCACGGCCTTGCTGGTCGTGCCCGTCACACCGGCCGTGGCCAAGTCGTTTCACATCGCAGGTGCGGATGTCGCCGTCGAGGTCGAGTCAGACGGCTCATTGCTGATAACCGAGATCATCAGCTTCGACTTCTCCGGCTCATTCAGCGGCGCCTATCGCGACATTCCCCTCAAGGCGGGCGAGACCTTCGAGCTCGTCTCGATCTCCGACGAGCTCGTCACCTACACGCCAGGAGGATGCCCCCAGCTCGGCTGTTCCTCTCCGGCCGGCTCGTACGGTTTGGAAGAGTTGCCCGGGCTTGCTCGAATCGTCTGGCACCACGCATCGAGTGATGAGCTCCGCACCTTCACCCTGGTCTACCGTTTGAGAGGCGCAATAACCGTCTACGACGATGTCGCCGACCTGAACCTCAAGGTTTGGGGCGATCAATGGTCGGTTCGCGCCGATCAGATCGATGCCCGGGTACTACTCCCGACGGGTGCCTCACCCGGCGAGGTCAGGGTCTACGGGCACCCATACGGCGTGAGCGGTGAGACCTCCCTCGGTGAAGATCAGGTCTCGCCCGCACTTCGCGCCAATGACGTGCCGGCCTACCAATTCGTCGAGATACGCGTGTTGTTCCCCCCGGCGCTGCTGTCTTCGACCGGGGAGGCAAGTGCCATCGGAGGAAACGGTCTCGACTTCATCCTCGACGAGGAAGAGCGGTGGGCGGAGGAGGCCAACGAGGCAAGGGGCGCCGCCCGGGGCGGCTTGATCACGGGTGCCCTGGTCTTTGTCGGCTTGGTCGGCGGGCTAGGTGGACTGGTGTATCACATGTACGGGAAAGAGCCCAGGGTCACCTTCGATCGTGAGTATGAGCAGCAGCCGCCTTCCGAGCTCACCCCCGCCGAGGTGGGCGCATTGGTCAGCCAGGGCTCGGTGACCGAGAAGCAGTTCACCGCGACCCTGTTCGACCTGATCAGACAGGGTGTGATCGGCGCCGAGCAGTCTCAGGTCGAGCGGGCGACGTGGGCAGGCATGAGAAGGGAGACCATTTCCGATCTCGTGTTGAGTCTCACCGGGAAGCAAGTCGAGCTGACCGAGTATGAGCAATCGGTGCTGACCGTCATGGAACGGGCGCTGGCGGAGGGGCCGCGCCCGTTGCACGAGCTCAATGATGCGATCCGGGATGACCGGACGGAAAATGCCGAGACATATCAGTCGTTTCGTGACCAGGTGCTCGCTGCGGTGCGTCGAGCCGGGCTGCTCGACGACTCCGGGCACACGGTGTCATGGCTGGTTCGGATCGCGGTGGTCGTTGGCGTGTTCGCCGCCATGTTCGTGCTCGGCAAATCGGCCGCCGAGCGGCCGAGAGGGAGCGCATTCGTCACTCTGGTCGTAGCCGGGATGATCGCAGGCGCCGTGGTTCTCTTCGTGTTGCTCAGCTTCAGACGGGTGCGGACCCGGCGAACCCCAGAGGGTGCATTGGGGGCCGCCCGCTGGATCGCATTCCGCAATTATCTGAAGGACTTCTCACGGCTGGAGGACGCCCCACCGATCTCCTTGGCCCTCTGGGACACCTTCTTGGTCTATGGGATCACATTTGGCGTGGCCCAACAGGTCCTGGAGCAGGCGCGTCTTGTCGCTCCGCAGGAGCTGGAGCAGGTGTCGGCCCTTTATTGGTACGGGAACTACGGATACGGGGGCGGGTACACCCAGAATGCCTTCGTCGGTCTCGAGTCGGCGTTGTCGGGGGCGTTCACCCCGCCGTCGAGCGGCTCGGGCGGGGGTGGCGGGTTCTCCGGTGGCGGGGGTGGCGGCAGTGGTGGCGGGGGCGGCGGCGCCTGGTAGGTGGGTCAGGCCGCTCATCTGGTGTGCAAAGATATCCGCCAGGCCCGTTCGCACATCGAATTCGGTCGGTTCATCTCCTGAGCAGGTAGAACGCGGAGAACTTGTTGGTGATCGCCTCCAACTCCTCGAAGGAGCCGAAACCCGCCTCGCGGGCGTAGTCCTCCGCCATCTCGCGACCCCATGCCGCACCGAGCCCCTTCCCGCCATTGGCGAGGGACTGTGTCATGCAGTGCAGGGTGGATATCCCATACAGGAGGGCACCGCGTGGAGTGAGGTTCTCCTCGAGATGGCTGCCGGCGTTGGGCTCCATCATCAAGTAGTCGCCATCGGCGGCCAGTGCCCCGCGGATCCTGACCAGACCGGCGAGGGGGTCCACCAGGTCGTGGATCACGTCGAAGGTCGTGATCAGGTCGAACGGCGGCTCCAGCGGGATGTCATCCGCCGAATGCCTCCGGAACTCGACATTCTCGACTGACTCGCTCCTGTCACGGGCCACCGCGAGGGACTCGTCGGACACGTCGAAACCCACCACGTGGGAGGCCGGGAAGGCTTCTGCGATCACAATCGTGGCCGCCCCGGAGCCACAGCCGACGTCGGCGACACGTATGCCACCCTGGAGACGTTCGACCAGACCGGGCACCGCCGGCAGCCACCTCGAGGTGAGAAACGCACGTTGGGAAGGGCCATTGCCACGATCGGTCCCCCGAACCATGCTGGCGCCGAACTCGTCGAATCCCACCCCGCCCCCGTGGACCGTGGCATCTGCCACCCCGTCGATCTGACGCATCACCGAGGGGATCATGTCGAGCCAACCACCCATGAAGTATGGGCTGGCCTCGTTTGACACGAAGAGTGCGTGCTCCGGCGGCAGACTGAACACACCGCCGTCCGCGTCGTATTCAAGCACGCCGGCGGCGGCCAGCCCGGACAGGATCTCCTGCACATAACGGGCATCGAGCTCGGCCCCGGCTGCAATCTCCCCGGTGGTGCCACTCTCGTGCTCACCCAACCATGCTGTGAGACCGGTGCGGTCGGCCACCGCCAAAAGCCCGATCGTCATGGCACCCGATGCGTAACCGACGAATCGATCGAGGAACTGGTCGATCCTGGCTCGGTCCATCAACTCAACCTACCGGTACCCCGTCTTTGATTGTCTGAATGACGAGGTTCGACCCAGGCCGGTAGGCGATATGGGCGGCGGTCGGCGCTTCGATAACCACCAGATCTGCCTTCATCCCCGGCGCGATCACACCTCGGTCATGGATTCCCAGGGAGTGCGCCCCACCCTGGGTTGCGGCTTGCATCGCCTGCTCGACTGTGAGGCCCATCTGAACCACGGCGAGGGAGATGATCGGTGCCATCGACTCGAAATACGAGGTTCCCGGGTTGCAATCCGTGGCCAAGGCGATGGTGCAACCTGCCTCGGCCAGCATTGGCCCCGGCGCCTGAGCGGAGCGAAGGCTGTAAGAGGCACCGGGGACGAGGACGGCGGCGACACCGGCCAGAGCGAGGGAGGCGGCATCCTCCTCGGTGGCATGGTCGAGGTGGTCGGCCGAGACGGCCCCGATCTCGGCCGCCAAGCTCGCTCCTCCCGAATGGCTCAGCTGCTCGGCGTGTACCCGAGCAGGGAGACCGAAGGTGGCCGCGGCTCCGAAGATCCTTCTCGCCTCGTCCACGTCGAATGCCCCGTCTTCTACGAATACGTCGCAGTAATCGGCCAGGGCAGCTGCGGCGGGCAGCATCTCGTTGACCAGGAGGTCGATATACCCGGACCGATCGTTCATGTTCTCAGGCGGCACCGAATGGGCCCCGAGGAAGGTCGTCCTCACGGTCACGGGGAGCTCCGCACCGACTCGCCTGGCGACCCGAAGCAATCTCAGCTCCGTCTCGAGGTCGAGGCCGTAGCCGGACTTGATCTCCACGGTCGTGGTGCCCGACCGGATCATCCGCCACACCCTCCCCGATACCAGACCGAACAGCTGATCCTCGCTCGCGGCCCGGGTAGCGCTCACCGTGGCCAGGATCCCACCGCCGGACTCGGCGATCGAGGCATACGACTCCCCGGCGAGCCGACGGGCGAACTCGTCCGATCGGTCGCCGGCGAACACTAGGTGGGTGTGGGCGTCGACAAAGCCCGGGATGACCGAACGCCCGTCGCACTCCATGCGCTTCCCGGCCTGGTCGGGGGCATCGGCGGCGGCTCCGGCGTAGATGATCACCCCGTCCTCGACGGCGACCACCGCGTTCGCGATTGCGGGGCCGGCATTGGTGGTCAGCTGGGAGATCCCGGTGAGAAAGAGATCGGACATCAGATGATGGAGGCGAGCTGGCCCGTCTCGATCATCGCCGCCAGCGTCTCGATCTCGTCCGATGGTGAGCGATCGAAGGTCAGAGGCGGGACACGCCGGCGAATTGCGGCGAGCAGGCGTCCGGTGCCTTCACCCGGGGCCAGGGGAGCGCGATATTCCACGCCCTGGGCAGCGCACAGCAGCTCTATGGCCAGCACCCTTCTGACGTTGGCCACGACCTCGAGGAGCTTTTTCCCTGCCCCCCAACCCATGGAGACATGATCCTCCTGCCCACCCGACGTAGGGATCGAGTCCACTGACGAAGGATGCGCCAGGACCCTGTTCTCGGCAACGAGGGCTGCCTGGACGTACTGGGTGATCATGTACCCGGACTCGACACCCGGATTGGCCGCGAGAAACGGCGGGAGGCCCTGTGATCGGGCGGGGTCGAGGATGCGATCGGTGCGACGCTCGGAGATTGACGCCAGCTCCGAGATGGCGATGGTGGAGAAATCGAGGGCGAAGGCAAGAGGCTGCCCGTGGAAGTTCCCTCCCGAGATGACCTCACCGGTATCCGGGAAGACGATCGGATTGTCGACCACAGAGCCGAGCTCGGTGGTCAGCACTCGTTCCAGGTGGTCGAGGGTGTCAATCACGGCACCGTGCACCTGAGGAGCGCATCGCAGCGAGTAGGCATCCTGGACGGCGTGGTGGAAGTCGTGAGTGTGACTGGCCACGATCTCCGACCCTTCGATGAGTGAGGCGATGCGCCTTGCCGAAGTGATCTGCCCGGGGTGAGGCCGGAGCGAATGGACCTCGGGCCGAAATGGCCGAGCGCTGGCAAGGAGGGCCTCAACGGAGAGAGCGGCCGCGGCATCGGCGGCGGCGGCCAAGTTGCGTCCGTGGTGGTGGGCGAGCACTCCCATCGCGGTCATGCCCTCCGTCCCGTTGAGGAGGGACAGCCCTTCCTTGGCGAGCAATTGGACAGGCTCGAACGGCGCCTCCGACGCGGTGATGACGGCGGAGTCGATCATGACGTGGCCCTCGCCAATGAGAGGAAGGGCGAGGTGGGCGAATGGGGCCAGGTCTCCCGACGCTCCAACGGAGCCCTGTGAGGGGACGACCGGGAGGATGTTCTTTTCGAGCAGTTCGAGAAGCTTGCGAACTATCGCCGGCCTGACCCCGGAGTGACCTTGGGCGAGTGTGCGGGCACGTAGGAGGAGCATCGCCCTCACCACCTCGGGAGGCATGGGAGCGCCGACACCGGTCGCGTGTGAGCGGAGCAGGTTGTACTGGAGCGCCTCGATCTGTTCTTTGCCGATATGGCTTGTGGCCAGCGCACCGAACCCCGTCGTGATCCCGTAGACGATCTCGTCGGAGGAGACCGCCCGGTCGACCACAGCGCGGGCCGGGTGCAGACGCTGGTCGAGATCGGCACCGGCCCGAGCCCTGACCTCGCCCAGGGCCACCGCTGCCACCTGGGCGGGTGTGAGGGGACCTCCGTTGACGATGACCGTGTCCACGGGCCGAGACGGTAGCTTCCGATGATGTCGACCACGCAGAAGATCCGTTACTCGGACTGTGACCCGCAAGGCATCGTGTTCAACGGCAATTACGCCCGGTACTGGGACGACGCCCTCACCGACTGGTTCGAGGAGGCCGGTTTTGCCGGGCCGGGTCTAGCTGGGCTCGGAGTCGACGTCGTCACAGCGCATATGGAGATCGATTTCGAGGCTTCGGCTTCCCTCGGCGACACATTGCAGACCCGGATCGTGGTCGAGGGACATGGCAATACCTCGATGACCGTCGGGATCACGACACGAAGACTGGCGGATGGCGTGGTGGTGGCCACCGGTCGCGAGGTGATCGTTTTCGTCGACCGGGCCGAGCTCAAGCCGACGCCCGTGCCGGAGGAGGTGAAGTCCAGGCTGACCTAGCATGTCGCGCCGATTCACCGAGGATCAGCGGATCCAAGGCCATGTCCGGTCGCCACTACCCACGGTTCGGGTTCCAGACATAACCCGGAATCCTCTTATGCCGTCCTATGTTCAATGAGACATGGTCGATCTGACGTCTCTGCTCGCCGAGCCAGGCACATCCATCGCGGTGATCGGGGCGACCGACCATCCCGCCAAGTACGGTGGGATCATCTATCGGGACCTCAAGGCGAAGGGCTTCCCGGTGTTTGCGGTCAATCCCCATCGGGACACTGTTGACGGTGATCCGTGCTGGCACGGTGTCACCAATCTCCCCGAGACCCCGACCATCGCCGTCTTCGTCGTCCCCGCCACCAGGGGTCTGACAGTGCTCGAGGAATGCGTCACCGCCGGGATTCACAACATCTGGATCCAGCCCGGTGCCTTCTCCACAGAGCTGGGGGAGGCACTCGAGGCCGGTGACTTCAACTGGCTCGCCGGTGCATGCGTGATGGTCCGGACGAGGGCCGCAGCGGTCTGACCGAAGACGCAGGTAAAGCCCAACTCGATGCAGTGCGACCTCTATCGAGGTCGTGCTACCTGAGGTTGATTAGATCCGTCCCCGAAACAACTCGCGGGCGATGATGTTGCGTTGGATCTCCGACGTTCCCTCGTAGATGCGGGTGGCACGCACCTCCTTGTAGAGATGGGTCAGGCTGGAGTCGGCCTCGAGGCCACGGGCGCCGAGCACCTGGATGGCAACGTCGACCGCCTTCTGGGCGGCCTCGGTCGAGAAGACCTTGGCCATGGCAGCCTTCCCCGTGACCGCATCCTCGTCGCCCTCGTCATACGCTCTGGCAGCCCCATACACGAGATGACCGGCCGCCTCGATCGCCACCCTGACATCGGCCAACTGATGGGACACTCCCTGGAACTCGGAGATGGTCGTGCCGAACGCCTCCCGCGTCATCGCATGCTCGACCGCTATCCGCAAGGCTGCCTCCGCCATCCCCAGCGTGAACGCCCCAACACTGGGGCGGAACAGATCGAGTGTCTGCATGGCCACCCGAAATCCCTGATCGAGCTCCCCGAGGATGTGGTCGGGAGGGACGAACACCCCGTCGAATCGCCATCGCCCGATGGGATGCGGTGAGAGCATCTCGATAGGCTCGCCGGTGACGCCTTCGCTCCCGATCGGTACCACGAACGCCGTGATGCCGTTTGCTCCCTCCCCGGCTCCGGTACGGGCAAACACGGTGGCCACATCCGCCTCGGGGGCGTTGGAGATGTAGGCCTTCTCGCCGGTCAACCGGAACCCGTCCCCGTCCTGCTCGGCCCGCATGGAGATGCCCGCGGCGTCTGACCCGGCCTCCGGCTCGGTGAGAGCGAATGCTGCCACCGCCTCCCCGGATCGCATGGCAGGCAGCCACGTTTCTCGGACCCGGGCGGACCCGGAGAGATGAATGGGAACTCCTCCCAGGCCCTGCACCGCAAAGGCGGTCTCGGCTTCGGGACATACCCGGGCCAGACCTTGACGGATCTGGCACAGCTCGGTGGCGGTCACGCCTTCGCGGGCGAAGAGACGGTCAAACATCCCCGAAGCTCCGATGGCGGCCACGAGCTCACGGTTGACCCGTCCCGGCGTCCTCGCCTCGGCCACGGGTACCAGGGTTTGCCCGAGACGCTCAGCCTCGGCTACGAGTCGGTCGTCTGGCACCGGGGCTCAACCCAAGAGGGCACGGTCGGGGACCGTGTCGAGGCAGGTTCCATATATGGAAGCTACTCGGGCCGTCATCGGATCGCGTTTGTTGCTACAACTCCACGGTCAAGGAAAGGCGCATTCATGGAGGCAATGCCCTCCGCGTCCCGAAATCTCTTTCGGGCAGCACTGGCGATCTTCATCGTCACCGTCGTCATCGGGATCCTCAACGGGACCGATCTCTGGGATCCGCCCCGCAACACACTTCTCACCCACGTCCATGCGGGGACATTGGGCTGGATCACGCTGAGTGTGTTCGGTGGCGCCATCTGGATGATCGGGGCCGATGTCAAGACGACGCGGCCCATGGCGATGTACGCGATGTTGGCCGTTGGCGCCTATGTGCTGGCCTTCTGGTCGGTGGACCTGACCGACACCGTCAGCATCCAAAGACCCATCGGAGGCATTCTTGCCTTCATCGCAATGGTGTGGGTCTTCGTCTGGGCGGTGCGGTCCATGAGGGGTCGCAGTTACAACGTCGCACAATTCGGGATGGTGCTCGCCCTGGCGTTTCTGGTTTTCGGCGCCGTCCTCGGCGTCCTCCTCGGGCTGCAGTTGGCCGACGTCGAGGTGGTGGCCGCGGAGAACGCGGACAGGCTTGGCGCGTCTCATCCAGGGGCCATGGTGGCCGGATACGTGGTGCTGGCGGGTCTCGCTCTCATCGAGTGGTTGATCCAGGATCGGGTGCCAACCATCTCGGAGTCAAAGATCGGCGCCGTGCAGATGGTTCTGCTGCTGCTGGCCGGTGTCGTGCTCGTCGTCGGGTTCCTCGCCGACAGTGAAGAGCTGCTCCAGGTCGGTGTGCCCCTCCAGGTCATCGGGGCGTTGATCCTGCTAGGGCGTCACGGGAGACGGCTGGCACCCGCTGGCTGGAAGGGCCGGGCCGCCAACCGCTTCGTGCGTGTGGCGGTTCTCGGCTTGCTCGCCGTTGTCGTGCTGATCGCGGTGCTGATCACCCAGATCGTGGGTGGGAAGGACTTCGAGGAGGTGGTCCACATCGCCTTGGCGTTTGATCACGTCAACTTCCTCCTGGTCTCCACCAGCCTGATCTTCGCCATGATGTCGTTGGGCTCGAAGGTGACCGAGGCCACCAACAACTTGGTCTTCTCGGGCCTGACGGTTGGCGCTGCCGGCTTCGTGGTCGGGCTGTTGCTCCAGGAGAACGTGATGAAGCGGATCTTCACCCCGATCCTGGGTCTCGCGCTCCTCTACGGGATCTACACGTATCTGACCGCGGCGCCCGCCGAGGTACGGGAGGGCGTCTCGGTGTAGTCCGCCGCCCTTCGTTACCCTCCGGCGCCGTGAGCCCCTTTCGCTCCTCGGCCGGATTCACCGGCTCCTGGGACCATTTCGCCTTCGACCTGTCCGATGGGGTCGGCACGGTGACATTCGACCGGCCCGACAGGCTCAACGCCTTGACCTTCGACGTGTACGCCGATCTGAGGGATCTGTTGGCCGAGATCGAGCATCGTGACGACATCAGGGCCCTGGTCATCACCGGCGCCGGAAAGGGCTTCTGCTCGGGTGGGGACGTCAACGAGATCATCGGCCAGCTTCTCGAGATGGGCTCGAAGGGCCTTCTCGAGTTCACCCGCATGACCGGTGCGGTGGTGGAGAGGATGCGTCGGCTCCCTCTGCCCATCGTGGCGTCGATCAACGGTGTCGCCGCCGGGGCAGGAGCCGTCATAGCCCTTGCCTCCGATCTCCGGATCATGGCCGAGTCGGCGTCGTTTCATTTTCTGTTCACGAGGGTGGGCCTTGCCGGAGCGGACATGGGATCGGCCTATCTCCTGCCACGCGTGGTCGGGCTGGGGCGGGCCACCGAGATGCTCCTGCTCGGCGAGGCGGTGGATTCAGGTGAGGCGGGAAGGATCGGCCTGGTCACACAGGTCGTGGCGGACGATCAGCTGATGGCGGCGACGAGGGTCATCACCGAAAAGCTGGCGGGCGGCCCAGCATTCGCTCATGGCGCCACCAAGGTCCTGCTGGGTCGGGAGCTCGACATGGACCTCGGCTCGGCAATCGAGCTCGAAGCCTTCGCCCAGGCGCTGATGATGACGACCGACGACCATGCCGAGTTCTACAGCGCCTTCACCGGCAAGCGCCCGCCGAGGTGGCAAGGCCGATGACCAGACATCGTCTCTTCAACCCTGAAGGCATGCCCCCGGCCGTGGGCTTCTCATATGGTGTCATCCCCGATGCCGGCCGGACGCTCCACATCGCCGGCATCACGGGGCATCGGGCCGACGGGACCATCGCGGGCGATCTGGTCGCACAGTTCGGCGCCGCATGCAGGTCGGTGGCCGAGGTGATCGGTGACGCTGGTGGTCGACCGACCGATCTCGTCTCGATGACGATCTACACGACCGACATCGAGGGCTATCGCGCCGGCCTCTCACCCATCGGGGACGCCTATAGGGGGGTCTTTGGCAAGCACTACCCCCCGATGGCCCTGTTTGGCATATCCGAGCTCTTCGACCCTGCGGCCAAAGTGGAGTTGCTCTGCGTGGCCGTGATCCCCAACGCCTCCTAGTGGCCCGTCCCGCAAATACTTGTGGCGTCTCTCCGGCCCTCGACGCCCCTGGCTCCGTCGAAGTGCTCGCCGCAGCTGCCCGGCTGCGACTGCGCCCTTCTCCTTGCCAGATGGCGCCGTTGGCTCGGAGATCCGCGCACACTATTTACGCGACAGACCACTAATCATCGAGGATGTAGATGGGCTCTTCGTAGCGCCGCACCCGGCCATCACGTGCCCTCTGCTCCAACATCGAATCGAGTGCGGACTGTTTCTTCTCGGCGGTCTGGTCGGATCGGAGGAGGTCGAGGCTCACGTTGAGCCTGAGGGCCCTCTCGGGCACGAGGAACCGGGTGATGCCCGCCGGCAGCAGGTCGTGGCTCACAGCCGCCGCCATCACGTCGTCAACCGTGAGGGTGGGGAACTCGGTGACTGCCGTCCAGTCGGGGAAGCTCCACGCCACCGTGTCCAGAGCTGGATCCGTGACCCGACTCACGGTCCATCTCCCGATGTAACCGTCGACCAAGGCCGTCAGGGTGGCGTTGACACTCATATCGATCCCACGGACCAGCCACGATGCAGTCGTTTTGAGATGCAGCCGGGGAGTCCCGGGAGAGTCGGCCAACGACAGCTCGGGACGCCGCGACACGGCGTCGAGCAGATCCTCGGGGTTGCATCCCCTCACCACGTGATGCCATGTTTGGAGCTCGACTGCACCGGGGTCGACGAGTTGGACGACGGCGTGATGGAGGCCGAGCCTCTTCAAGGACTCGGTTCTGGTCGCACCATCGAGGAGGACGAGCTCTCCTCCCGGGGCTTCGCAACAGACCATCGGGTTGACCTGAATCCCCTCGGACACGATCCGATCGACCAGGCGGTCCACGCGGAAAGGGTCGATCTCCTCGTGACGACGGATGCTCTCCAAGGGGACCACACGCAGCAACGGCATGTGTGGCATGGCCGGCACTCTAGGGGTTGGAGATGTCAGTCAGCAGTTGGCTGAGCCGGTCGACGTCGGCTTCATCGTGATAGATGCCGAAGCCCAGACGGAGACGGTTGCCGCGGTAGTCGGTGATGACCTTGCGTTGGTGGAGCTGTGCGTACAGCTCAGGGGCACGGTCGGTCTCAAAGGTCAAGAAATTGCCCCGTCCGTGATCGATCGGTGGGACCAGCTCGCCGGGGAGAGGCATCTGCTCGAGGAATCTCTCCTGCAGAGCCACGACGTGATCGTGGATGGACTTTGCCGCGACACCCTCGCTCTCCAGCCAAGCAAGGACGGCGTCCAGGCGGTAGACACCGGAGGGGTCGAAGGTGGCACCCGAGAAGCGTGATCCGTCCTCGGCATAGGGAACGCGCTGGCTGACCCCGGTCTCGAGCTGCCCGAATCCGGCATACCATCCCGTGTCAACAGGGCGGGGGCCATGTCCAGCCGGGCAATGGAGGAAGCAAACACCCTCACCAGCCATCGCGTACTTGTAACCGCCGGCCAGATAGAAGGCGCGGTCCTGTATGGCCCCGAGGTCGACCGGCAGGGCCATGAAGGCGTGATATCCGTCCACGACGACGAACGCCCTCTCCTCGGACACCGACGACACGATTCGGTCCAGCTCGGGAACGACAAAAGACGAGTCGAAGAAGACCTGGGAGAGATAGATCAGGTCATGAGCACCGGACCGCGCCTCGGCGGTGAAGCGGTCGGCGAAGGTCGCGAACGGCTGCGCCGTGACCCGATCCACGATGGCCAGCCCTTCCTCCTCCCAGCGCCGTGACTGCCTCGTGAACGAGTGAAACTCCGAATCGGTGGAGAGGACACGGACGGGTGGGTCGAAGCAGGAGAACAGCCTCACCACGAGCTCATGGGTGTTGGGGGCAAAGGTGAGCGTGTCCCCACTCTCCAGACCGAGCACCGAGGCGATCCGCCCTCGCGTTCTCGGCATGACCTGGCCGAAGACATGGTCCCACTTGTGGTCCATCATCTCCGACGCATCGATCCATGCTCGTTGGTGGGCCTCGAAGCTCACGTCTGGCCAGGGATGATGGGAGTGCGCGGCGAAGTGGAGTCGTTCGGGGTCGGAGCCGAGGAAACGTGAGAAGGCCGGCTTGAGGTTCATGCCTCGTATCGGAACCGCATCGATTCGATGATTCCCTCCGGCAATCTCGGCCGGTCCGCCCTCGGCACGAGAAAGGTGGAGAGGTTGAGCAGATCGTTGAAGACCCTGCTTCGCTCGGCCGATTTCTCCAGGTATTTCGCCCCGGCTGAGCCACCGGTCCCGACCCGGCGCCCGATCATGCGCAACGCCATCTGTGCATGCCGGTAGCGCCACGTGGTGAATCCCTCGTCTATGTCCATGAGCAACTCGAGAAGGCGGGAGGGCTCCTGGAGGGCCGGTTGGTCACGGTAAAGAGTGATGAAGACAGCGGCTTGGAATGCACGCTGGCTGAGGCGAAGCCGACCGGCCGCCCTTTCGACCCCGTACTTGTCCGTATCGAACAGGGCGTTGTATTGGTCGAGGACGAGGTCGAAGTCTTTGAGCTGGGTCCTGCGCTCGTCATCGGTGAGCTTGGGGTTCGTCTCGACGACTGCCCGGTCATCCTGGATGCGGGCGTGCACCGCTTCCCGATATGCCTCCCAGAAATGGAAGTCTTCGTGATCGAGGAATGGTGTCCGCTCCAGCCAACGCTCCACCACGTCGAACAGCGACGGTCTCATCTCGACCTGCTCGACGAGGGCCCTGTCCTCGTCGTCGAACCGAGCCGTGTACTCGTCGCCGGCGAGGAGGAGACGGTCCTGGCGGCGGATCCCGAGCTTGTTCTCGACGATCCTGAATTGTGCCGACTGGAACCCCGATGCCGGGAACAGGTGATCGCGGAAGTCGAGGAAGTCGAGGGGTGTCATGGTCTCGAGGACACCGATCATCTCGATCATGAGGCCTTGGACCCTGGTGATTCTCTGCAATCGGGCCACGACGGTACCCATTTCCTGCTCATCGACCGCCGTCTGGTCGAAGATCGCGAGAATGCTGTCGAGCTCCCAGATGACCTGTTTGAACCAGAGCTCATAGGACTGGTGGACGATGATGAACAACATCTCGTCGTGCACGGTCTCCCCACCTCGGGTGCTCTCCAGCCTCTGGGTGTCGAGGAGACGGTCCAGCCCCAGGTAGTCGGGGTAGTAGATGCCCTCGTCAGTCATGTGGTCGCGAAGCTAGTGGTGTGTCGCTGAATTGAGGGTCTCGCCAATATGCGACATGCCGCCAGTCGCCCTCAATGGCGCCGGGCGACGTCACACCATTCCTCGGACCGCCGCCACAACTCGGTGCCCAAGCCGTCGTCTGTGGCGGGGGGCGCCGGCTCCAACACCGTGCGATTCCGGTAATACAGCCCTGACTGAGCGGCGACCTCATCGGCTGTCGCGCACCACACGACTGTGTCCGCCGCCTGTTCCGGGGTCAGGAGCCTTCGTCCGATGAAAAGCCTGACGTAGCCAGGGATGATGTTGGTGTTGGCCAGGCCCGGGTGGACGGCATAGACCCGCCAGTCGGGCTGGAGCCGGGCCAGCGCACGGGTGAAGAGGATGTTCGCCAGCTTGGAGACGGCGTAATCCTGCAGCCCAAATAACGAACGGCTCCGTCTCCGTACCGCGTCGAAGTCGATCCCCGTCGCCCGGCGATGGACCTCGCTGCTGACCGTGACGACCCTCGACCCGGGGCGGAGCACCTTCCTCAAGTGGTGGGTGAGCATGAAGTGTCCGAGGTGATTGACCCCGAAATGGATCTCGAAACCGTCGTCGGTCAGTCCTTTGACCGCTCCGACACCTGCATCGTTGATCAACACGTCGAGGTCTCTGCCCGATGACTCGAACTCCCTGGCTGCGGCCACGCATGAGTCGAGCGACGCCAGATCGAGACGGAGAAACTCGGCTGATCCCCCTTCGACCTCGATCTCATTGACCACCTTCATGATCCGCTCTGGGGAGCGGCCGGCGGCGACGACATGAAACCCCGATCGCGCCAGCGCGAGCGTGGTGGCCCTCCCAATCCCTGACGACGGCCCGGTCACCATGGCGATCTTCATCCCGGGCACCGTACAGCTAGCGGCACACCACTAGCGTCGAGCCTCAGTGACGACCTGGCCGGAGAAGCTCAACTCCTATGACTTCTTTCTCGGGAGCCGGATTCCAGAAGGGCTCGCCGATAGCCCGGCACTGCGTCTCGACGACCGCATCGTCACTTATGGCGAGGTCGATGCGCTGACGCATGGTTTCGCTGAGGAGTTGCTCGATTCGGGCGTTCAAAGGGGTGACCGGGTGCTGATCGTCATGCCCGACGGGCCGGAGTTCGTGGCTGCGCTCTTTGCCATCATGCGGTCCGGCGGTGTCGTCGTCATGCTCAACCCGGATCTCACCGGCGATGCGATGGAGGCAATCGTGGACAGGTCGAAGGCAGCCGCCGCCGTGGTCCACCCTCGACACCGGGGTCATTTCGACGCCACAACGCGGAAGTGGCAACCGGTGGTGGTCGACCCCACCACTGTCTCCGCACGCGGTTACACGCGGCCTCCGGTGCCCACCAGACCCGATGACCCGGCCATCTGGCTGTTCTCGGGTGGCACGACCGGGCTGCCCAAGGCGGTCGTTCAGACCCACAAGAGCCTCGTCAACACCACCATCCTCTATGGGCAGGGCTCGCTCGGGCTCGGTCCCGACGACGTCACGATGTCGGTCCCCAAGCTCTATTTCGGCTATGCAACCGGGTCGAACCTCTTGTTTCCCTTCTCAGTGGGCGCTTCGGCTGTCCTCTTCGAGCAGCACCCCGCCCCCGATGTGTTGTTTGCCCGGATCGAGAGACATCGGCCCACGGTGCTGGTCAATGTCCCTTCGGCGATAAACCAGATGCTGGCCGCCCCGGATGCGGCCTCACACGACCTTTCCAGTCTGCGTCTGGCCACCTCGGCCGGCGAGGCCCTTCCCGAGACGTTGTATCACCGCTGGAAGGGCACCTTTGGCGTCGAGTTGCTCGACGGTCTCGGTACGGCAGAGATGTGGCACATCTTCGTCACCAACACCGTGGGCGACGTCAAACCGGGGACATTGGGGAAGGTAGTTCCCGGCTTCGAGATCAAGGCATGTGACGAAGCGGGCAATGAGGTCGAGCCAGGAGAGGTGGGAAGGCTCTGGGTGCGTGGCGAGTCTCTGGGTCTCGGTTATCACGACGATCTCTCCCAAACCGAGGAAGCCTTCCGCGGAGAGTGGTTCGTGGGTGGCGACCTGGTCTCGATCGACGCCTTGGGATATGTGACCCATCGGGGCCGTGCCGACGACGCCATCAAGGTCAAGGGCAAGTGGTTCCGCCCCCAGGAGGTGGAGTCGACGCTTCTCGATCACCATGCCGTCAAGGAGTGCGCCGTCGTCGCGGTGGAGGACGACTCGGGACTGGCCAAGCCGGTCGCGTTTGTCGTCCCGACCCAGGAGGTGACCGAGCAGGAGTTGATCGAATGGGCTCTCGACCGTCTCGAGGCGTACAAACATCCACGACGGGTGTATCTGGTCGATGAGCTGCCTCAGACCCATCTAGGCAAGATCGACCGCGCGGCTCTGAAACGAGCGGCGGTCTAGCCACACTCTTCCGTCAAGTTCCCGCCGACCGCCCGGGCGAGATCTTCACAGAAACGTATCTCTTCACGCCGAATCTGTCCCACCCCCGCGGCATGGTGCGGGAATGGAGCCGACGATCCTCCACGCCGACCTCGACGCCTTCTACGCATCGGTGGAACAGCTGCTCGATCCGGCCCTCAGGGGCAAGCCGATCCTGGTGGGCGGGGGGATCGTCGTCGCCGCCTCCTACGAGGCGCGGGCGTATGGGGTCAGAGCTCCGATGTCGAGCCGTGACGCGTTGGCTCTCTGTCCCCATGCCACTGTCGTGGAGGGCCATTTCGATCGCTACCTCGACCTGTCCGAGCAGGTCATAAGGATCCTCGATGATGCCACGCCGGTGGTGGAGCAGATCTCGGTGGACGAGGCGTTCCTCGACGTCTCGGGGACAACTCACCTCCTTGGGCCACCATCAGACATCGCGCGCATGATTCGACGACGGGTCCGCCAGGAGGTGGGGCTTCCCATCTCCATCGGCATCTCGTCGACGAAGATCCTCGCCAAGATCGCCTCGGCTCGCGCCAAGCCCGACGGCTTGGTGGTCGTCGACAACGGGAGCGAGCTCGACTTCCTCCACCCGCTACCGGTCGAAGCCTTGTGGGGTGTGGGCAAGGTGACCGCCGGCCGTCTGCACGACCTCGGCATCGGGACCATTGGCGAGCTCTCCGAGGTCCCGTCGGGCGCACTTGCCCC
Source organism: Acidimicrobiia bacterium (assembly GCA_036396635.1). GTDB lineage: Bacteria > Actinomycetota > Acidimicrobiia > Spongiisociales > ZC4RG35 > JANQRA01. Next base: position 16,546 of record DASWKM010000175.1, on the reverse strand, counting down.
GTTGCTGGGCCCGGGAGCCGCCGGAGCGCTTCGCTCGTTGTCCTGGAACCTCGATCCCAGACCGGTGCAGGGGGGCCGTCGTGCCGGCTCGGTGGGCAGCCAGCAGGCGCTGGGCGCGGGTCTCGTCGATCGAGACGAGATGGCGGTGGTCGTGCTCGGCCTCGCCGATCGTGTGGGGCGTCGGCTCCGCGCCAAGCAACGGACCGGCACGACCCTGACCGTGCGGGTGAGGTTCCCCGGGCCACGTTCGGTCACCCGAAGCCACACGCTGATCGCCCCCACCGGCTCTACGGCGGCTCTGGCCAACCTGGGGGCGGTGCTGCTCAACCGCGCCCTCGAGGACAACCGCGGAGAGAGGGTGACGCTCATCGGGCTCTCGGTATCCAAACTCACCACGGATGAACACATACAGCTCGAGCTGGACCTGGGCGAAGGCGATGTGTTGCGGGCGGGGAACGAGCTCGCCCTCAGGCGAAACAGCCTCGAGGCCAGTGTCGATGAGGTCAGGGAGAGATTCGGACGCCATCTGGTTCGCTACGGCGTGGGCAGCGGCGGGATGAGCGACGATTTCCGACGGTTGGCCGAGCGCTCCTGAGTCAGCCGTCTCTCGTCAGCCGAATCGGGCCCTTCTGGTCTCGGTGCAGGCCCTCTTTGTCGGAATAGAAGACGCGCACCCGATCCATGAAGGCGGTCCGGTCCGGGCCAACCTCGACGGTGGGCCCGAGGGTGAGCACACGCGAGCTGTAATCGACGCCTGCGAGCACGACGGGGACCCCGGTGTGCTCGGCGATCTCGATGAAGCCCGACTTCCACTTCGGTGCCGCCTTCCTGGTGCCCTCGGGTGCCACCACCAGGATCATGCGCTCCTCGGAGTCGAACACCTCCTTCACCTGCCTGACGATGCCGCCGGGACGGGAGCGATCGACGGCGATGCCGCCGAGCGCCCGGAATAGGTAGCCAAATGGCCATCGAAAGAGGGTGTGCTTGGCCAGGTAATGGACCCTCACCTCGAAGTGATGCAGAGCGGCGAGGAACAGGATGAAGTCCCAATTGCTGGTGTGAGGTGCGCCGATGATGACCATCTTCGGGATGTCCGGTATCTCACCCCGGAACGACCAGCCGCGGGCCCTCAACACCCTATGCGACAGCCACTTCACCTCAGGGATGCTCCCACGACCGGGCCTCGTTCAGCAATCAGCTGGTGCGGGCCGGGGCAATCCGGAATCCGTCATCGTCGACCCAGACGAGTGATGACTTGTTGTTGACGGCCGCCACGATCTCATCGGCCATCTCATCGTCGATTGCTCCAGACACGTCGCCGCGGTGAAGCACTCGCACCTTGGCCTGCTTGGGGAATCGGGTGGCAATGGTCCCAGGGTGGGAGCTGATGATGGTCACGTCGAACGGGGTCACCACCTCGTCGGAGGCCATTGCCTCGCGTTCGGTGAGATAGCTGGCGAGGAGGTACCAGGTGGCGAGGCCCGCATAGACGAAGACGGCGCCGGGCTCGAGCAGCGAGCCCGCCTGCTCGCCGAGGAGCCTGTTGATGAGAATGAAAAGGGTGGTGATCAGCCCACCCGCCGCCACGAGGCCGAGGACCACGCCCAATCCCAGGTGATAGACACGACGCGGCCATGCCGTTGCCTCGATCTCGTGCTCACCCTTGTTGGAGCGCGTCGTGAACCACAACCAGACCACCAGACCCACCACCAGGATCGTCGCCGCCAAGACCACGTCACCTGGGTCTCCGCCCACGATCTGGGATGTGCCAAATGCGATCGCGGTCAGGATCACGGCCCAAGCAACTGCCACCCCGAGCCCGATCGCAGCCATCAAGTACTCGTATGCCCGAACCTGATGGGTGCGCTCCCGGCCCAGGCGAGCCCGGTGCAGCACCCAAACACCAAAGCCGACGAGGAGGAAGGCACCTTCGAAGGGCAGGAGCTCGAAGTGCTCGCCGGCCGGCGGAACATCCGATACCAGGTACTGAAGGACCGAGATCATGACTGCGGTGGCGGAGCCGACGCTGATCGTCAACGAGAGCACCGAGAGCATCGAGGTGTAGGTCCAGAAGGGGAGGCCGGGCTCCTGGCGCCATGGCCGCAGCCAGCGATACCACCAGAGCGGAGCCCCGATGATCACCATCGCCAGCCAGGGGTGGTACTCGGGCGTGTTGGCCGAGCTCACCATCGCTCCATAGAGCTCCATGAGGACACCCGCCCCGAGAAGGCCGATCAGCCCCGTCATCGATGTGACGAGACCTATGGCGGAGCCGATGACCCTCGACAGCTCGCCGGCGTCGGACCGCGGTGGCGTTGCCCGCGCGGAGAGCTCGTGGAAGACGACAACGGCGCCAAACACCACGACCCGGGTCCAGTTGTTGGCGGGCTCTTCGGTGAAGAGGCCATTGACGAAGTCGACCGCGGCAACCACCAGTGCAGTGACGAAGACCACCTCGATGATGGCCAGATAGATCGTCCACCCGGCCGATCCGGGGAACCGGGCGCGGCGAGCGGCTTGACGACGCCAGAAATAGAAGGCCAACGGAGCGGAGACGACCAGAAACGACAGTGAAGTGGCCAGCTCGCTGGCCGGGTCGAAGACCAGGCTCTCGCCGGGAAAGGCGGTTGATGCCAGCTCAGCCAAGGCGAATCCGGCGACACCCATGGCCAACGCGAGGATGAGATACGAGACGAGGTCGCCACCCTCACCATCCGTTTGGGTGCGTCTGTTCGAAGAACGAGAGACAACGGCGATGACCGTCACGATCACGGCGAGGACGAGGAGCGCTCCGAGTCCTCCGAAGAACATCAGCGCCCCCTGCATTCCCAGGTGAAGTAGGGCCACGGGTCGCCGACGATCCACCAGAAGTCGTCGTCGTCCAACAACTCGAACATCGTGTACTCATCCCAGGTCGAGCCAAGGCCTCCCTCACCTCGGTGATGGATGGTCACTTCGACGAAGGTCGTGCCATCGGGGAGGTCCTCATCCTCGCCCTGCTCGACGCCGGAGGTCGAGCCCTCGCCTATCACGCCAAACCTCTCCTCCACGATGACCGCCTCACCGAAGCCGGCCCCGGTGTCTGCAGTCCCGAGCTCAGCCGAGAAGTCGGCGATGGCGAAGCCCGACAGATCGTCGGCTTGGCACTCCCCCTTCCATTGGGGATGAAGCACATCGAGGGCATCAGCCCAACGGCGCTCGTTCAATGCCACCAGGTAGTCCTGCACAGTCCCCTCGGGGGTGTCAGGATCGAGTCTGACCGGCCCGCGGACGAGCGCGACCGAGACGAGACCGATCACCAGGGCCCCAAGGCCGACCGGCACGACCCATCCCGGCAGCGAGCGCATGCCGTTCATGATGATTCAGACGCCCCTTTGAGCAAGTCCGTTACCCCGGCGCCGGTCAGGACGACCGGCTCGAAGCCGCGGTCCTGGAGTATCGAGGCCACGATGGCAGCCCGATACCCGGTCTCGCATGCGATCCACACCGGATTGGACGTGTCCAGCCCCGAAGGAGTTCCCATCGCGAAGTCGGGGACATAAGAGAGGATCGATCCGTGGATCGTCCCGAGCTCCCACTCGTCGGGGGCGCGGGAGTCGACGATCTGGGCACCATCGGTGATGGCTCCGTTGAAGGTTGCAATGTCGACCGTGGCGAACGACTCCAGGTCTCCGGTCAGCGTGTGGACCACGCCTCGGATGTCGTCGTAGCCGATCCGAATCAGCTGGCGGACCGCCTCGGTGGTGTCCTGGTCCTCGTTGAGAACCAGGACGATCGGGGCGTTGTGCTCGGTCACCCAACCCACCCAGGTCCCGAAGCTGTCACGCAGCTCGACCCCCAGTGATCCGGGGATGTGGCCGGCGGCGAACTCGGGGGTCGGCCGCCCGTCTACGACGATGACACCTTGCGGGATCGTGTCGAGCACCGGCACCTCCAACGTCGGCGCGGCTAGCCCGGTGAGGTTGGCGGGGCCCATGTGCCGGTAATAGGACGGATAAGGGACCAGTCCGGAGAGTTGCCCCTTCACGAACTCGTCCTCGTCGGCGTAGGCGAGCACCCGGTTGGATTCCGTCTCCACACCGATCGTGGAGGTGAGACTCCCGGCGTCGGTCGTCGTGCAGAAGCTTCCCGCCCCGTGAGTGGGAAGGACCTCGACCGCGTCAGGGAGGGCGGCGAGGCGATTGACCGATTGGTATTGGAGGCGAGCGAGCGACTCGGCACGGTCATCGCCGAGCAGATCGGTGCGACCGGCCGAGCCGACGAGGAGGCTCCCGCCCGAGAAGACGGCTTTCTCCCGTCCCTCGATCACTATCAGATACGAGGTGTGCTCGGGGGTGTGACCTGGTGTGTGGATGGGGCGGATGGCCAGGTTGCCGGCCACGATGTTCTCGTGATGGAAGGCCGGCCGATGACGAAAGACCGGGGCGGCGCTGGCAGGCATGATCAGCTCGGCACCTGTCTTGCGAGCGAGGTCATTGCCTCCGGAGATGTAGTCGTTGTGGAGATGGGTCTCGATGACGAAGCGAAGGTCGGCCCCGGTCTGGTTGAGGACGGCTTCGAAGCGATCTATGTCACGTTGCGGGTCGACGACGGCCCCGAGTCCATCGAAGACGAGGACGTAGGTGGAGTCACCCAGCCCAAGAGTGCGGACGACATCGATTCGGAGGCTCAATCCTGCATCCCGAGTGCTTTCATGCCCCCAGCCATGTTGACCGCGTCGTATCCGTTGAAGGAGAGGAAATTGGCGACGTTCGAGCTCCGGTCCCCGGATCTGCACACACAGAGGATGGGCCGGTCCTTGGGGAGCTCCTCGAGCCTGTCGACGAGGTCGCCAACGCTGATGAGCATGGCATCGGGGAGGGTTCCCAGCTGCCACTCGGCGGGCTGGCGGACATCGAGGACGGTCGCATCGTTGTTGTTGACCCACGTCTCCCATTGGTCTGCGGGGACACTCACGAAGCCGGACATATCGTGGGAGATCGTAGATCAAGCGAATCCGCAACCACCGCAGGAGGGAATGCGGCGTGGAATCGACCCCTGGACCACGGCCGATCTTTGGGTAGTCTCTCCCCGGGCCGTGCTGTGAATAAGAGGGAGAGAAGACATGGACCGCAGAACCTTCCGTTTGCTCGCCGTGGTGGCGTTGCTCTCGATGCTGGCGGCGGCGCCGTCGGCCGCTTCGGGGGCGGTCCCGGACCGGGCCCAGGCGGAGCAAGCACGAATCATCTCCTACTGGACGGCCGGCCGAATCGCTGCAGCCCTTCCTCGGGAGATGGTCGTCGACCGTGCGCGGGCTCCTCAGGCCAAGCCACCCGGCACACCCGGTGGGGGAGGCGGGGGCGATGATGGGTCGGTGACCGCGCCATGGGAGGGTGGCGGTGCTGTGCAGCAGACAACGGGCAAGGTGCTCTTCACCCTCGGTGGCACCGATTACGTCTGCTCGGGCAGTGTGGTGACCGATTCGCTCGCCCAGCACTCGATGGTCCTCACCGCAGGTCACTGTGTGTTTGACGACGTCAACGACGCTTTCGCCACCAACTGGGCATTCTTCCCTGCCTTCGAGGACAATCCAACGCTGAGTTGCGCCGGTTCCGACCGCTGTTTCACGGCCGTGGGCCTGGTCACGACTCGAGAGTGGGGGGATCGCGACTTCGAGCACGACTATGCGTTTGCAGTCATCGCTCCGAATGGCGATCCCAGCGTCCTCACCTTCCTGGAGGACACGTATGGAGCTCAAGGCATCGCCTTCAACCAAGGGGAACGGCTTGGTGTGCTCTCGTTCGGATATCCACACGCCCGGCCCTATGACGGGAACGATCTGATCTACTGCGTCGGCACCGCCCGAGACGATCCTTACGGGAGCACCACCCAGGGAGTCGGTTGTGACATGACGGGCGGTTCGAGCGGTGGACCGTGGCTGGCGGCCTTCGATGAGGGAACCGGCGCAGGCACCCTCTACTCGGTCAACAGCTACAAGTACCGCTACGACAAGAAGACCATGTACGGCCCCTACTTCGGAGACGGCACGGCGGCCACCTACACCGCCGCCAACGACTGGAGCGGAGGAAACATCCTGGTCGACGCGGCGCCGTAGACCAGCCTTCATCACGCGCCGCCGGCTGTCAGCGGGTCCGGCGCGATTGGCGGTCTGGGTGAGACGATGGGCCGGGTCACGTAGCCGGATAGCCATCAAGCGCGACCCGGACCACCCCTGCCTTGGTGAGAGTCGATTCAGACTGGGGTCTCACTGTCCCTACACTGCCGCCGCGCCGGCGTCGCGGAGGGCCTGTTATCGACATCGCAGTACTCGCATCGGGATCGGGTACCAACCTCCAGGCCCTCATCGACACCCCGGGCATCCGGCCCCACATCTCGATGGTCCTATCCGATCGGCCAGGCGCCTATGCCCTCACCCGAGCCGTCGGGGCAGGCATCGAGACCGCCGTGGTGGGATGGGGTGATCATCCCGATCGCGACAGGTTCTCGTCCGCCCTGGCCGATGCTGTCGAGCAGAGTGGCGCCAAAGGTGTGGTGATGGCGGGCTTCATGCGCATCCTCACGCCCACGTTCATCCACCGGTTCGCCGGGCGGATTCTCAACGTCCACCCATCCCTCCTGCCGTCCTTTCCCGGAGCCCGCGCCGTGGAGCAGGCCCTGGAACGCCGTGTGAAGATGACCGGGGTGACCGTTCACTTCGTCGATGAGGAGGTCGACCACGGTCCAATCATCGCCCAGGTCGAAGTCCCGGTGCTCCCCGGGGACACCGTCGAGTCCCTGCATTCCCGAATCCAGATCGCAGAGCACAGTCTCTATCCGGTTGTCGTGGAGGCGTTTGTCCAAGGACGGTTGACGGTGGACGGGAGGGACGTGGAATGGGGGTGAGACGCGCTCTCGTCAGTGTCCATGACAAGACGGGGATCGTCGAGTTCGTCAAGCGCTTGGTGGCCACCGGCTACACGATCGTGTCCACTGGGGGGACGGCCTCGACCCTTGCCGAGGCAGGGGTCGAGGTCGTCCCTGTCGAGAGCGTCACCGAGGCGCCGGAGATCCTCGACGGCCGCGTCAAGACACTTCATCCCAGGATTCACGGTGGGATCCTGGCAAGGGGCGACCAGGACGAGGCCGAGCTGGCCACCAATGGCATCGAGCGGTTCGACCTCGTCGTCTGCAACCTCTACCGGTTTAGGGAGACCTGGGCGGACCCGGCGTCTTCCGAATCGGACATCATCGAGATGATCGACATCGGCGGGCCGGCCATGGTACGTGCCGCCGCCAAGAACCATCACTATGTCGGAGTGGTCGTCTCCCCGTCCCAGTATGACGTTGTTGCCGCGGCGATCGAGTCGGGTGGCCTCGACGACGACCTGCGTCGTCGTCTCGCGATCGATGCCTTCCTCCACACCGCCAGCTACGACGCGGCCATCGTGGACTGGCTGGGGCGCGACCGTGTCATCGCCCTCCGCGAGGTGGGGGAGCTGCGCTACGGCGAGAACCCACATCAGGAGGCGGCGGTCTATCGGGAAGAGGGTGCCCCGGCCTGGTGGGCCGAAGGGGCCCAGCTTCAAGGCAAGGAGATGTCGTTCAACAACTATGCCGACGCCGATGCGGCCTGGCGGCTGGTCGCCGACCTGGGCGAGGGCTCGGCGGTGGTCGTGAAGCACACCATTCCGGCCGGGGCGGCACGGGGCGGCGCCATCGTCGAGGCCCTCGAAAAGGCTTGGGAGGGGGACCCCCTGGCGGCGTTCGGCGGCGTCATCGCCATCAACGGGAACATCGATCGGGAGACCGCCGGGGCGATCACGGCCCGATTCGTCGAGGTGGTGGTGGCCCGCGATGTGGCCGACGACGCCAGAGTGGTGCTGGCTACGAAACAGAACATGCGGGTGCTGGTCGCCCCGCTCCCTGTCGGCCAAGGCCTCGACTACCGACGGATCGAGGGCGGCCTCTTGGTCCAGGAGCGTGACGCCGTCGAGGTCGACGGGTGGGAGGTGGTCTCCGAGCGGGCGCCGTCCTCGGACGAGATGGCCGCACTGCGATTCGCCTGGTTGGTGGCGGCTCACGCCAAATCCAACGCCATCGTCATCGCCAAGGGAGAACATGCGGTCGGTATCGGTGCGGGCGATCAGTCCCGGGTTGGCGCTGCCGAGCGAGCCGTCGTCAAGGCAGGCGGGAGGGCCGACGGCGGGGTGGCGGCGTCGGATGCCTTCTTCCCCTTCCGGGACGGGCTGGACACGCTGGCTGCGGTGGGGGTCACAGCCGTGGTCGGGCCGGGGGGGTCGCGCAACGATGAGGAGGTCATCGACGCGGCCAACGAGCAGGGTCTGGCCCTGGTGTTCACCAAACGACGGCATTTTCGCCACTGATGGCAGCATTGATCCTCGACGGGAAGGTCGTGGCCGACGTGGTCAAAGGCGAGGTGCGGGCCGCGGTCGCCGGGCTCGGCTATCAGCCTGGTCTCGCCACGATCCTGGTGGGTGACGATCCCGCCTCGCACGCATATGTCCGGGGGAAACGGCGTGATGCGAGCCAGGTCGGCATCCGCTCGATTCATCATGAGCCTCCTGCGTCGATCACCCACGATGACCTCGGAGCGCTGGTCGATGCAATGAGTGGCGACGATGAGGTGGACGGCATCCTCGTGCAGCTCCCGCTGCCCGACCACCTCGACGGCGAAGCGATCGTCGAGCGCATCGACCCGGCCAAAGATGTCGACGGGCTTCATCCATTCAGTCTGGGGAGGCTGATGCTCGGTCGCCCGGGGTTGAGACCGTGCACGCCGACGGGGATCATGCGCATCCTGGATCATTACGGGATCGGCACGGTCGGGGCGCACGCCGTGGTGGTGGGGCGGTCGTTCCTAGTGGGACGACCTTTAGCGATGATGCTCTCCGAGCGTGGCGCCGACGCCACCGTGTCGATGGCCCACACCCGGACCCGTGAGCTGGCGTCGTTGACCCGTGAGGCCGACATCCTGGTGGCCGCCGCCGGTGTTCCCGGGCTCATCGGGCTCGATCATGTCAAGCCGGGAGCCACCGTCATCGACGTCGGCGTCAACCGCACCGATGCGGGTCTGGTCGGCGACGTGGACTTCGAGGCGGTGGTCGGAGTGGCAGGAGCCATCACCCCGGTCCCGGGGGGCGTGGGGCCCATGACGCGGGCCATGCTCCTCTCCAACACCCTGCGCGCGGCGACGGCACGCAGAGTGTCTACCTAAACCGGGTTCACCCCAGAGACGCGGTGGCGAAGATGACGTGGAAGGGTTGGCAGTACACCATCACGCTGCCGAATTGGGACGGGTCGACGTTGGAGGGGATGTCGTAGTTCTGGTCCCCGAGATTGCCTTTCAACGACCCGAGATCGACATATCCCTCGATGTCGTCGCGGCCGGCCGGATCGGAGGCGGGCACCAGGAGCACGTGAAGGTCAGGCCCGTTGGTGACTTCGAAACCCTCGAGACGCAGCACGTGCGAGCCGTCCACGAGCTGGTAGATCGTGGCGGTGCCGGAGCCCCGATGGAAGTCGTCGGCACCCATGAATCGCCCTGACGCCAGATTGACCGGACCCTCATCCTCCGGCATCCCCTCGACTACCTCGCTGGGCGTCTTCTCGGCCGCATCCTCCATCTCCGCCTCTACCTCTTCGGCCGTCATGTCGTCGGGGATGACCGCACCCGCCGACATGGGAAAACTCTCGTTGACCTCCTTGTCGAAGAACAACGGCGAGGCCAGCCACCAGCCAATGGCGATGATCGGAACGGCGATGATCGCTCCTGTCATCCACAGACGCTTTCTGGTCATCGCGGGAGAGCATGGCACGCACATGCGAAAGCGGGCCTAAAGGAGGTGACGAATGGTCTGTTGCGTAAATCGTGCACGCGAGAGACGCCACAAGTATTCATGAGACGGGCCACTAGTGTCATGTGCCCGAATCTCTTGTCAGGAGTCAACCGCCGTGGGCACACTGATCACCATGGGACCGGATGGTCTCAACGTCCCCGACGACCCCATCGTCCCTTTCATCGAGGGCGACGGCACCGGTCCTGACATCTGGGCTGCAGCGGTCAGAGTCTTCGATGCGGCGGTCGACAGGGCGTACCACGGACGACGCTTCATCGCCTGGATGGAGGTCCTGGCCGGTGAGAAGGCGTTCAAGGAGACCGGGAGTTGGCTTCCCGAAGAGACCGTCGACGCATTCAGGGATCACCTCATCGGGATAAAGGGGCCGCTGACGACGCCGGTCGGGGGAGGCATCCGGTCGCTCAACGTGGCCCTCCGTCTGATTCTCGATCTCTATGCATGTGTCCGGCCGGTGCGCTGGTTCGAGGGTGTGCCGTCACCCGTCAAGAACCCGGGTGCGGTCGACATGGTCATCTACAGGGAGAACACCGAAGACGTGTATGCCGGCAAGGAGCTCGAGCAGGGGACCGAGGAGGCGCAAAAGCTGCTGGCGTTTCTCAAGGAGTCATTCGATTGGGACATCCGTCCCGACTCGGGGATCGGTTTGAAGCCGATCTCGATCACAGGATCGAAGCGGCTGATAAGGGCAGCGATCAAATATGCCCTCCAGAACGACCGGAGGTCGGTGACCCTGGTCCACAAGGGCAACATCATGAAGTACACCGAGGGGGCCTTCCGGTCTTGGGGGTACGAGCTGGTCAAGGAGGAGTTCTCCGATGTCGCCGTGAGCTGGGAGGACTGTGGCGGCGAGCCCGGGGACAGGCTCCTCGTTCAGGATGTGATCGCTGACGCCATGCTCCAGCAGATACTCACCCGGCCCGGCAACTACGACGTCATCGCCACCACCAACCTCAATGGCGACTACCTGTCCGACGCCCTCGCCGCCCAGGTTGGGGGGATCGGGATCGCCCCAGGCGGCAACATCAACTACGACACCGGGGTTGCCATCTTCGAGGCCACGCACGGCACGGCGCCCAAGTACGCGGGCCAGGACAAGGTCAACCCTGGCTCTCTGATCCTCAGCGGGGAGATGATGTTCCGCTACATGGGCTGGACCGAGGTCGGTGACCTCATCGTCAAGGGTCTCGAGGGTGCCATCGCCGCCAAGACCGTGACATACGACTTCGAGCGTCTCATGGAGGGCGCCACCAAGGTCAAGACCTCGGAATTCGCCGACGCCATCATCGCCCACATGTAGAACGGTTTGATAGCACAGGCCCGATCGTCGCCGACTCTCCGCGCAATCAGAGAGATCACGGACCGTCCCTAGAATCAGTGGATTCGGGTGACACCTTGACCACGATTCAGATAACACGAGCCAGCGACGTGCTTCCCCCTGAGGAGGTTGCCGCCCTCCAGCCGACCATCGACGAGATAAACCGGCTCAAGGTCGAGCGCAATGCCATCGTTGCCGCCCACAACTACATGACACCGGACATCTATCACCTGGCAGCCGACATCACCGGAGACTCACTCGCCCTGGCCAACCTGGCGTTGCAGACAGAGGCTGAAGTGATCGTCCTGGCCGGTGTCCATTTCATGGCCGAGACGGCGAAGATCATCAACCCGTCGAAGACCGTGCTGATCCCGGATCTCGACGCGGGTTGCTCGCTGGCCGACGGCATCACCGCGGCCGACGTCCGTCGTCTCAAGGAGCAGTACCCGGGCGTTCCCGTGGTGAGTTACGTCAACACCTCCGCCGAAGTCAAAGCTGAGTCCGACATCACCTGCACTTCGAGCAATGCCGTGGCCGTGGTCGAGTCCCTTGGTGCGGATCGGGTCATCTTCACCCCTGATCAGTATCTCGGGATGTGGGTCGCCACACAGACCGACATCGACGTCATCCTCTGGGAGGGCTCCTGCATGGTTCACGAGCGCTTCACCGGCGATGAGATCAGCGACTACAAGAAGGACATGGGTGACATCCTGGTCATCGCCCACCCCGAGTCTCCGCCCGATGTTCTGGCCGCCGCCGACTATGTCGGCTCGACACACGGGATGATCGAATGGGTCAAGGAGCACCAGCCGTCCAGGGTGATGATGATCACCGAGTGCTCGATGGCCGACAATGTGGCGGAGGCGACTCCCCAAACGGAGTACGTGCGGCCCTGCAACCTCTGCCCGCACATGAAGCGGATCACCCTGGACAACATCAAGCGGTCGCTCGAGACCATGACCTTCCAGGTCGAGGTCCCCGAGGGCGTCGCCGATCGTGCACGCCTCGCCGTATCCAAGATGCTCGAGGTCGGGCGACAGGACTGAGCGGGCAATGACGAAGATAATCCGGCTCGATGCGCCGATAGTGGTTGGGGCCGGCGTGGCGGGTCTCTCCGTCGCGTTGGGGTTGGAGCGCTCCTACGTCATCTCGAGCAAGGAGCCAGGCTCGACATGGTGGGCGCAAGGGGGCATCGCGGCCGCCCTCGCCGACGACGATTCACCCCAGGCCCACGCCGCCGACACTGTTGCCGTCTCTGGCGGGCTTGCCGTCGACGACGCCGTCGCCGCGCTCACCATCGGTGGCCCGGAGGCCATAGCCCGTCTCGTTCGCTTGGGGGCGGAGTTCGACCGTGACGACGATGGGGCACTCCTACTAGGACGTGAGGGTGGCCATCACACCAGAAGGGTGGTGCATGCCGACGGCGATGCCACCGGTGCCGAGGTCATGCGGGCCCTCAATGAAGCCGTGTCCTCGGAGGAGTCGGTCGAGGTGATCAATGAGCGGGTCGTCGACCTGATCCGGATCGGTGACCGCGTCGTCGGGGTGCTGACGGCTGACGGGAAGAGGCGAACCGTCTACACGTCGCCTGCCGTCATCATGGCGACAGGAGGGGCGGGGAGGATGTATGCCCGCACCACCAACCCATCGGGTGTCACCGGCGAAGGCATCATGATCGCGGCCAGGGCGGGCGCACGCCTCGCCGATCTCGAGTTCGTCCAGTTCCATCCCACTGCGTTGAACGCGGGCAAGGACCCGATGCCCCTTCTCACCGAGGCTCTTCGTGGCGAGGGGGCCAAGCTCGTCGACGGCTCCGGTCGACGGTTCATGGGCAGATACCACCCCATGGCCGAGTTGGCTCCCAGGGACATCGTGGCCAGGGCGATCTACTGGCAATACGATCGCGGGTCCGCCGCCTACCTCGATGCCCGTTCGATCCTGAACTTCCACGAGCGTTTCCCCACGGTCACCGCTCATGCCATGTCGGTGGGGCTCGACCCGGATGAGGACCTGCTGCCCGTCTCACCCGCCGCTCACTACTACATGGGTGGCATCGACGCCGACACATTTGGCCGGACGTCGGTTGCAGGGTTGTGGGCCGTGGGTGAGTGCGCATCGACCGGGGCCCACGGTGCCAACCGTCTCGCCTCCAACTCTCTTCTCGAGGGCCTCGTCTTCGGGGCCAGGGTGGCGGTAGACGTACGTGTCCACCAGACCCTCACCGACGGCGAGCTCGAGGTGCCCAAAGAGGGTCTCGACCTCCCGGTCGTGGCCGGGCCGGCGATCGAGGATCTGAGACAGGTGATGTGGGACCGAGTTGGGCTCATTCGCACCGGCGACGGGTTGTGGGAGGCACGCAAGACGATCTTCGAGCTGGAACGGGTGCTGGGGAGGACGATTGCGGGGCGCAACGCCGCCGATCTGGGTCTGCTCATCGTCATGGCGGCACTGCGGCGGTCGGAGTCGCGGGGTGGCCACTATCGAGCCGACTATCCCGACGAGGACCCAATGCAGGCGATGAGAGCACTGATCGTCCCCGGTGCAGCCGAGACCGTTCGGGTGGGTCGGTGAACATCGGCGACTACGCAGATATCGTCGAAAACGCCCTTCGTGAGGACCTGGCCGGCCTTGGTGACATCACCAGCGACTCGGTGATCCCGCCCCAGACGCGATCAGAGGCCAATCTCGTCGCCCGTGGGGATGGCGTGATCGCAGGGCTCGAGGTGGCTGCCCATGTCTTCGCCCGGGTCGACGACACCGTCGTGTTCGAGCCGGTGGTCGCAGATGGGGACCGGGTCGCAACCGGGACGACCTTGGCATTGGTGACGGGCCCGTCCCGCTCCATCCTCACCGCCGAGCGCACCGCCCTGAACCTCCTGGCGCGCATGTCGGGTGTGGCCACCGCCACTGCCGAGCTCGTCGAGAGGGTGGCCGGCACTTCCGCCAGGATCACCGACACCCGCAAGACGATGCCCGGGCTCAGAGTGCTCGACAAGTACGCGGTCATCGTCGGCGGGGGAGTGAACCATCGGATGGGTCTCTATGACGAGGTGATGATCAAGGACAACCACATCGTGGCGGCGGGTGACATCAGCACCGCCGTGACCAGGGCTCGGGAGTCAGTCGGCCCGGCGGTGAAGATCGTCGTCGAGGTGGAGAGCCTCGATCAGGTTCGTGAGGTGCTCGAGACCGATGCCGATCGTGTCCTCCTCGACAACCTCACCCCTGCGATGCTGCGTGAGGCGGTGGAGATGACGGGTGGGCGCATGGAGACCGAGGCGTCGGGCGGGGTGACCCGAGAGACTGTTCGCTCGATCGCCGAGACCGGGGTCGGCTTCATCTCGGTGGGGTGGATCACCCACTCGGCGCCGCAACTCGACATCGCGCTCGACTTCGCCTCATAACAAGGCATCGGTAGCCTCGGTGACCATGAACGATCCAGTCAGAGTCGCCGTCACCGGAGCGGCCGGTCAGATCGGTTACAGCATCGTCTTTCGCATCGCCGCTGGAGAGATGCTCGGCCCCGACCAGCCGGTGATGCTCCAGATGCTGGAGATCACACCCGCCCTTGACGCTCTGGGAGGCGTGGCAATGGAGCTGGACGACTGTGCCTTCCCACTTCTCGCCGGCATGGTGCAGACCGATGATCCAGAGGAGGCTTTTACCGATGCCGGGGTGGCCCTCCTGGTCGGCGCCATGCCACGCAAGGAGGGGATGGAGCGCTCCGACCTCCTCGCTGCCAACGGTGGCATCTTCAAGCCACAGGGCATGGCGATCGCCGCTGCGGCCAGGCCCGACGTCAAGGTGTTGGTGGTCGGCAACCCGGCCAACACCAATGCCCTCATCGCAATGAGCAACGCCGGCGGTATGGACCCACGCAACTTCACCGCCATGACCAGGCTTGACCACAACAGGGCGAAGAGCCAGCTGGCGGCCAGGCTGGGCCGACCGGTCAGCTCGGTCCGTCGCATGACCATCTGGGGCAATCACTCGACCACCCAATATCCGGACTTGTTCCACTGCGAGGTCGACGGTGAGCCGGCCTACGAGCTGGTAGGCGATCACGAATGGGTCGACACCGTGTACATACCGAAGGTGGCCAAAAGAGGCGCCGAAGTCATCTCTGCTCGTGGTGCGTCGTCGGCCGCCTCTGCCGCCAACGCCGCCATAGGCCACCTGAGGGACTGGGTGATGGGAACCCCGGAAGGCGACTGGGTGTCGATGGGTATCCCATCAGACGGCTCATATGGCGTGCCCGAGGGTCTGATCTCGTCGTTCCCCTGCGTCGTCCGCGAAGGCGGGTGGCAGATCGTCCAGGGTCTGGCCATCGACGACTACTCGCGGGCCAAGATCGACGCCTCGGTTGCAGAGCTCGAAGCCGAGCGGGACGCGGTGCGCCAGCTCGGCTTCATCTAGTTCCCCGGGCAAATTGGGCATATTCGGCTCAGGCCAAATACGCCCAATTAGCACGGGTGAATCAGCCGGCCGGCTGACCGCTGTCGTCGAACTCCATGACAGGCCGCACCTCGACCTTGCCGTGCCAAGCACCCGGGATCTGTTGGGCGACCTTGATCGCCTCGTCCAGATCGGCCACATCGAGCAGATAGAACCCGCCCAGGACTTCCTTGGTCTCGGCAAACGGTCCGTCCGTGATCACCAGCTCACCGTCTCGCCCGCCCGTGAAGTGGATGGTCGTGGCAGTCGCGGTCGGGAGTAGAGCCTCACCACCGGCGATCGACTGCTCGTTGTCTCGACCGAACTCGGTGTAGTCATTCATCACCTGTTCCATCTCCTCGGGGGAGGGCTGGCGGTTCTCGTCGACTGCGTCCGAGTAGATGAGTGCTGCGTATTTGGGCATCCTTTCGTTCCCTTCTCTAGGGGACGCCTTACATCAGAATGACGAAGCTACACCCGTGATATCGACAGGTTGTTCGGAAATTCTCAGTAGTCGATGTCGAGCTGGGATACGGCGACACCCCATTGCTGGATGGCCGACTGATGCATCATCAGCTTGGCGAGGTTGCCGGAGACCTTGAGCTTCCCGGTCATGAATGCGGTCTGGGTGTTGAGCTCACCCTTCGAGATCGCGGCCGCGGTGTCATAGGACTGTTTCACCGTCACGTCGGCGTTCTCCAACTCACCCAGCGCCACCTTCGAATGGCCACCACCAGCCGAGAGGTAGTAGCTGACCTCGCCGTCGGGGCCGTCCTCGGTCACGAATTGGATGCCCAGGTCGGCGGCCCCGATCGCATTCTTGAACCCATCGTGGTTGTTGAGGGCGGCCGTCACGTCCCGGACCCACTCCTCAGTCAGAAACTTTGACACAGATTCTCCTCATGGTCGACCTCATGGGATCGTAGCCATCGGCTGGAAC
>DASWKM010000174.1:0-4463 GCA_036396635.1 Acidimicrobiia bacterium | reverse complement strand
TCCCTGAGAATGTGCTTTGCAGAAGATACACGTAGGTGAAGGACGACCCACGTGTGCGAGTGAGAGGACTTGAACCTCCACGGGATCACTCCCACAGGGACCTGCTGGGCCACCAGGGGCCGTCAGGCGAGCCGCGCTAGTCTCTCATCCGATCGTAGGTGGAGGGCAATTGGAGCTATCACTCGTTCTCGTCGTGGTCGGGCTCGCAATCGTCCAGTCCGTTTTCGGTGTCGGCTTACTGGTGTTTGGAACTCCTGCCTTGCTGCTGTTGGGCCTCACGTTCGAGGAGACCCTCGCCTACCTGCTCCCGTCTTCGATAGTCATTAGCGTTCTTCAGGTAGTTGCCGGAGGAGGATTCCGGCTCGACCCGATGCGGCGACAGTTCTTGATCTACACAGCGCCGCTGGTACTCGTGGGCGCCGCATCCATACTCACGGTGGGTGTCGGCGTCGATATCCGTCTCTTGGTTGGGGCGCTGTTGATCGTCAGTGGAGCGATTCGCCTTCTTGGCCCAACAAGAGTCGCCGTGAGTCGATTGATCCGACACCGTCTCCCTGTTTTTCTGGTTCTATTGGGAGTGATTCATGGCGTTTCCAACCTCGGCGGCGGGATACTCACCCTGATCGTGGGGTCGGTGTACGACGACAAAGAAGACGTTCGGCGCCAGATCGCCTTCTGCTACGCAATGATGGCAAGCATCCAGCTCATCACGTTGTCGATCACATCGCGTACCGGCCTGGTCCCATTGCAGCTGTTGATATTGCCGGTTTTGGCCGGAGTCACCTACATATTCCTTGGCAATCGGGCCTTCCGTGCCGCCAGTCAAGACGGCTACCAACTGTCCCTGGCCGTGCTCATCGTGGTGTTCGGACTCGTTCTGATCGCGGGCATCTAGTATCACCAGACCACGACGAGTCATCATGACCCTTGGCCGAGAGGCACATGGTGACCATATCCCGGGCGCCGTTGCCCAAGAGCCTCGATGCTAACGGAGGATCGGAAGGGCAAAGCGTGGACCTGGGTGTTCATGCTGTGCGGGCGAGAGGACTTGAACCTCCACGGGATCACTCCCACAGGGACCTAAACCCTGCGCGTCTGCCATTCCGCCACACCCGCGAAGTGGGGCACTTAGCTATAGAAGGCCCTCGGAGCCAGTCCGAGGGCTTGGTGGGCCGCCCGGGACTCGAACCCGGAACCTTATGCTTAAGAGGCATCTGCTACTGCCAGTTGAGCTAGCGGCCCAACGCGATGTTAATTCCCGAACTGCTCCTGTAGGAACTTGATCCACATCATCGTCATGATGTGGGCGTCAGCGCTCCTGCGTTTGGTCAGAGTGCATACGCCATGGGGCAAATGGTTCTTGCGATGACCGGTACCGTCGGGCTTGATGTATGTCTTGGTGAAATCGTCGAGTCGTACGCCGACCTGTCGAGACCACCACCTCCGAGCCCCTGGTTCGTCGTTGGCGGCATGAAGGTTCAGCCTCGCTCTCCATCCATTGTTTGGGGCCAGATACCTGTCGCTCTATCGCTTGAACATCCTCAATGCCGCCGGATCCGCATTGGCCATGGCGAGTCGTCCTGATGTCTTTGACCCTTCAGCCCAGTACATCGAAACGCCGGCCACCCAGAATGGATCATCAGCGAGGTGCAGCGCTTCGAGGGCGGCCTGGGCCTGGATCAACTCGACTTCCCTGCGACGCTTTCTTTGGGTGTTTCTCGGAGTGCCAGGAGTCGGGGGCCGCCTCTCGTTGATCCCCTCCACCTGCTCGTCCGTCAGCATGACATCCCGACACCACGTAGCCAGTGTCGACTTCTTGACCGGGATCAGCCCCATGATCTCCCCGTAGGACAGACCGAGCCCACGAAGATGTCTCCCCAACTCCGATCTCTTCCATCTCGACAATGATTCGTATGTCCCAACCCGCTCGAGGACTTCTGTCTCGAGTTCCATGACTCGAACATAGGAACCGTCGGGGACAGAAAGGAACAGATTGGCTAGCCGAAGTCCTTGGTCCTGGTCAGGGCACCCGACTCGTCGAAGTACTCCCAGCGGCCGACTCGCCTTCCTCGCACGAACTCACCACGGTCCATGATCTCCCCGGTCTTGTGGTAACGCACCCAGACTCCGTGCTTCT
Source organism: Acidimicrobiia bacterium (assembly GCA_036396635.1). GTDB lineage: Bacteria > Actinomycetota > Acidimicrobiia > Spongiisociales > ZC4RG35 > JANQRA01. Next base: position 2,326 of record DASWKM010000174.1, on the reverse strand, counting down.
CGCCGGCGGCGAACTCACCGGTCTGCATCAGCAATCCATCTTTCCGATACCACTCCCACGCTCCCGCGATGACGTCGTCTTGGTAGATGCCGACGGCCTGAAGCTGGCCGTTGTTGTAGAAGTACTGCCAACGCCCCGTCTTCGCCCCGTCGGCGTGTTGGCCTCTCACTGAGGCCTCGCCGTTGGTGAACCTTTCCTCATATGGTCCATTGCCGAGTCTTCCACTCCCGTCGCTCTTGTCGACATCCATGGTTTCACCCTAGAGAGAGGTCGAGAACCGGATACACGAGGACCCAACGCGTCATAGGCGTAGCAGTGGCCGGTCGGGCTGGTCGGACTTGAACCGACGACCTCGACGTCCCAAACGTCGCGCGCTAGCCAAACTGCGCCACAGCCCGAGATGCAAAGAGTAACCCCAGGGTGTCGGTTTCTCGACTCGAATCGGCGCGTCGGCGGACCAGATTCTGCACGGCCCGGAGGGCGGAGACGATGGGACATGCGTCGCGGATGGTTATAAGCTTGTCTCATCGTGGATGACCCAGTAGGCCGAAGTATGTGGGTCGGCGTCGCAGCCGACCGCTTCTGCCCGTTCTCTCATCGCGCCTCGGTGATCAAGTGGACGCCCTAGGTGTTCAGCTCGCCCTCGTGATCGTGCTTTTGCTTGTCAACGGCGTCCTCGCGGGCAGTGAGATCGCCCTCATCTCCTTGCGCGAGCAACAGATCGCCAGGCTCGAAGCCGGGTCCAGACGCGGACGCCGACTGGCTGCCCTCGCCCGTGACCCGAACCGCTTTTTCGCCACCATTCAGATCGGAATCACCTTGTCCGGGTTCCTCGCATCGGCCACCGCCGCGGTCGCCCTTGCCGAGCCGCTGATCCCTGCCCTCGAGTTCGCCGGCAACGCCGCACGGCCCGTGGCGATTGTTTTGGTCACCCTCGTTCTGTCCTTCGTCACGCTCGTGGTGGGAGAGCTTGCGCCGAAACGCCTTGCCCTGCAACGAGCGGAGGGGTGGGCGATGCTCGTGGCCACACCACTTCATCTGGGAGCTGTCGTCGCCCGTCCCGCGGTCTGGCTTCTGAGCAGGTCCACCGACTTCGTGGTCCGACTGCTGGGAGGCGAGCCGGGGAGGGCGCGTGAAGAGGTGGACATCGAAGAGCTGCGCGACATCATCCTCGCCCATCGCGGTCTCTCAGAGGACCACCAGGAGGTCTTGGTCGGCGCCTTCGAGGTCGCCGAACGGACGGTGAGGCAAATTTTGGTCCCCCGGTCCGACGTGGTCGTCTTGGATGCAGGGGCCACCTCTGGCGAGGCCCTAACGATCCTCCTCGACAGCGGCCACTCGCGCGCCCCGGTCGCACCGGCTCGAGATCTCGATCAGGCGGCGGGCATTGCCCACATCAGGGATCTGGTCGCCTCGCCAACGTCGGCGCCAGTCACTTCGGTCGTGACCGAGGCAGTCGCCGTCCCTGAGTCGATCGCGGTTCTGGCTGCATTGCGGCAGCTCCAAGAGGCGCGCCAGCAGATCGCGCTTGTCGTCGACGAGTACGGGGGAATCGAGGGAATCGTCACGATGGAGGATCTGGTTGAGGAATTGGTCGGGGAGATCTACGACGAGAGCGACCCCGACTTGGTGTCGGTCCGTCATCAACCCGACGGATCGATGGTGGTTGCGGGGCGGTTCCCGATCCATGATCTGGACGATCTCGGTGTCGATGTGCCCTCAGGGGATCAGACCACCGTGGCCGGGCTGGTCCTCGGCGAGCTGGCTCAAGTTCCAGATGAGCCAGGGGCTGCCGTCGTGATCGGTGGTTGGCGGTTCACCGTGCGGTCCCTCGATGGACGCAAGATCACCGAGGTGGAGATTCGCCGGGCAGGCGCGTGAAACGCTGTCTCAAATCATCTGAAGTGGGTCATCAGCGCGTTGGGGGAACCGAGGAGAGATACACCCCGACTCGGTGCTCTCGGCCATCTGACGCCCGCTGACGGATGGTCGAGGACTTCCCAGGGCTCGTCGAATACGATCACCCGGGCTCGGGACCCAGGGCTCGGGCAAGGCGACTCGTCGTACCGGGCCGCCTAAGCAACGAAGAGCGTCAGATTCGAGATTCCGACCAGCCCGACCAGACCTTTACAATGATCGAGATCGCGGGTGTAGCTCAATGGTAGAGCTCCAGCCTTCCAAGCTGGTGGTGAGGGTTCGATTCCCTTCACCCGCTCGAATGGGTCGCCCTTCGGGGTCAATCCGTCCCCTGGCCCCTGTAGCTCAATTGGATAGAGCAGCGGACTTCTAATCCGCAGGTTGGGGGTTCGAGTCCTCCCGGGGGCGC
>DASWKM010000173.1:0-22586 GCA_036396635.1 Acidimicrobiia bacterium | reverse complement strand
GTCGTTTAGGTCTCCGTGCCTATACAGGATTTGTGGATAAATGTCGATGCGATATCGACAAATGCCAGAGCGGGAACCGGCGTATCCCTACGCTGGCCATCAGTGCCGAGAGGGTCATGAGCAAACGTCCAATCGAACGGGAAATCAGCGACGAGGCCATTCGTCATTACCTGGACGGCATAGGCACATTCGACCTGCTGACCGCCGAAGACGAGGTTCGTCTCGCCAAGGCGATCGAGGTGGGTCACAAGGCCGAGATGGTCTTGGAAGACGAGAAGGACCCGGTAAAACGCAGCCAGCTCCGTCAGATGGTCATGGTTGGTGAGGAGGCCCGCCAGACCTTCATCCGAGCAAATCTCCGTCTCGTCGTCTCCATCGCCAAGCGTTACAACCGGGCACGTCTCCCCTTCCTCGACCTCGTTCAAGAGGGCAATCTCGGACTGATCAGAGCGGTCGAGAAGTTCGAATACCGCAAAGGCTTCAAATTCTCCACGTATGCGACGTGGTGGATCCGTCAGGCCATAACCCGGGCCATCGCCGACAAGAGCCGAACGATCCGGGTGCCGGTGCACATGATCGACACGATCAATCAAATGCAGACCGCCGAGACCAACCTCACCAAGAAACTCGGCCGGCAACCCACCGATGACGAACTTGCCCATGAGTCAGGCTTGACCGTGGAGAAGATCAGAGAGGCGCGCAAAGTCGCACCAGAGCCCGTCTCGATCTTCGAGCCGGTCGGTGAGGACAACACCACGCTTGGCGACTTCATCGAAGACGTGGACGCCGCCGCACCCTTCGAGCTCATCGCCTCCAAGCTCAACATCGAGCAGCTACGTCACGTACTCGACCGCTTGACCGAGCGCGAGCGCATCATCATCGAAATGCGTTACGGACTCGGGGAGCGAGAGCCGGCCACGCTCGACGAGGTTGGACGTCACTTCGAGGTCACCCGTGAGCGAATTCGCCAGATCGAGGCGAAAGCACTCGCCAAGATGCGGCACCCGTCGACACCCGACGCGCTGCGGGAGCTGGCCGTCGGCTGAACCGGGCTCAGGCCGAGGCGACCAACTCCAAGAGCTCCAACCTATTCGCCTCCAATGGCAGATTGGCGTCCGCATGACGGGGACGTCCCCGGCCCCGGCGGCGATGGAACGGTTGGCCATCCCAGAAGATGACACCGCCCCATACACCCCATTCGAGGTTGTCGTTGAGGGCGAACTCGAGGCACTGGACCCGGACGGCACACGCCGCGCAGATCTCTTGAGCCTGAGCCAGCTCTGATGGACGATCTGAGAAGAAGATCTCGTGGCTGCCTTCTTCCCTACATCGGCCCTGTCTCTGAATCTCGATCAAACTTCTATTCACTGTCGAAACCTTGTCTCTGTGGGTCGGCGGCCCAACAAGAAGCCGCCGGGTGCTCCGGCGGCCTGGTCCAAAAGTGAGATTCGGTGTCACATCACATGACAAGAGGCCGCCGCTGGCTGGAATTCATCACTGCACCGGAGCCGGTCCGGGCACACGGGCAGAATTCCCTGCTGGTGGGATTAGACGCTGTGTTGGGCATCCGGATCAACGACGTACCTCTTACTCGACCGGGTCATCATGGCCGATCGCCTGGCATCTCGTCAAGGGAATTATCGATGACACCACCCCGTTGCTCAGCACGGTGAACGAGTCATTGGAGCTGTGGGACTACCGACGCCGGGTGGCGAACCTGTACGCCGAGGTCAGGAAGGGGGGCCCGGGGGAGGACACCTGGGCAATGTGGCGGGAAACCCGCGACGACCTGTTTCGCACCCACAGCCAGACACCTCTCGGGGACCCCGAGCTTTCTCCAGGGCTCCCCTACTTTCCGTACGACCAAACTTGGAGGACAGTCGCCACATTCGTCCCGACTGAACCCAGGCCATGGGGCGAGTTTCAACGAATCGGGCAGTTCGAATTCGAGTTGCCTCCCGGTGTCGGCACCCTGCCGGTGTTCTGGCTCGATGCGTATGGCGGCGGCATATTCGTGCCATTCTCGGACGCGACAAACGGTGCCACCACCTATGGGGGCGGCCGCTACATACTCGACACGGTCAAGGGCGCCGACCTGGGACACGACGGCGACCAGGTGACGCTGGACTTCAATTACGCATACCACCCATCATGCGTGCACTCGTACCGATGGAGTTGCCCACTGGCGCCCGTCGATTCGAGACTCGCATTCGCAGTCACGGCCGGCGAGCGACTCCCGGCGGTGCAGTAGATCCCCCGTCTCTACCGTCAGCGCTTTCTCGTAGAGTGTGACCCAATGTTCAAATTCATGTTCAACGTGCTGCGAATGGCGATGATCGCCGTCATCGGGACAGCACTCGCCGCCAAGTTTCTGCTCGAGTCGAATGCCGAACCCGACACCGAAGAGATCGACCTCGTATCGATCTTCGAGGGCAAGCACCTGGTTTCCGTGGCGGACCCCTTCTACGGAGGCAAGATCATGGTGATGTTCGGCGGGGCCCTCATCGATCTGCGCAAGGCGACCCCCGCCCCTACCGGCATCCATCTCGATCTAGCCGTGTTGATGGGAGGGGTGAGCCTCGTCGTGCCCGATGGGTGGCGGGTCAGGTACGAGGGGAAGAGCACCATGGGGGGCTTCTCCGACGCGACCCGCACTACAGCCGAAGACGATGTCCCCACCGTGACCATCACCGGGTTCTTGGTCATGGGAGGCCTCCAGGCAACAACCAAGTCGCCGGTTCAGGCGGTCGCCTGATGGCCACACGCATCGAAGCAAAGCGGCTCATACCCGGCCGTGGCGACGTCGTCGGCGAAGGGGTCGTCATCATCGACGAATCGGCGATCGCATACGCCGGCCCCGCCGCGGACGCCCCGCCGACCCCGGAAGCGGAGGTCGTAGCCACAGATACCGTGATGCCCGGCATGTGGGAGTGCCACGGTCACTTCATCGGGATCTACACCGCAAACATCGACGAGGCATTCATCACTCGCCCCCAGCTCGCATCGATGCGGGTGACCGCCGACGCCAGACGGGTCCTCGATGCCGGATTCACGTCAGTTCGTGAGATGGGTGGTTTGGGCACATTCCTGGGCCGCGCCATAGACGAGGGCCAGGTCGTGGGTCCCAACGTGTACGGCTCGGGATCGATGCTGTCCATGACCGCGGGTCACGGTGACTCCCATGGTCTCGATCTGGGTGCCGCGCGGCTGCTCCACACCCACGTGTGGGGCGAGGACAACATCGTCGACGGTCCCGATGAGTGTCGTGCCGGCGTGCGGCGGATGCTCCGGCTCGGCGCCAAGGTGATCAAGGTCCATGCCTCGGGTGGTGTGCTCAGTGAGCTCGACGACCCTCATCTCCCCCAATTCTCCAAAGCGGAGCTCGAGGCCATTGTGGACGAGGCGACCCGCATGGAGCGTCTCGTCGGTGCCCACTGCCATGGCAAAAGGGGGATCATGGCTGCACTCGAGTCGGGGATAAAGACCATCGAGCACGGCACCTTCATCGACGACGAGGCCGCCGATGCCATGAAGGAGAGCGACGCCGTGCTGGTGCCCACGCGTTTCATTGTCGACTTCCTGATCCGCGAGGGTGACGAGCGGGGAATGCCTGCATACGCAAAGGACAAGATCAAGATGACCGCCGAGGCTCATGCCGAGGGGGTCGCCCTGGCCGTCCAAAAGGGAGTGAGGATCGCACTCGGCACCGATATCTGGGCGACCGGCATATGGGGACGCAACGCCGAGGAGCTCCCACTCATGGTGGACTGTGGGATGACCCCGTTGCAGGCCATCGAGATGGCCACGGCCAACGGCCCCGCGACGTTGGGCCCCCAGGCGCCCAACACCGGCCAGCTGATCGAGGGCATGGACGCCGACGTGATTTGTGTCGCCGGCGATCCGGTGTCCGACATCTCCGTCCTCGCCGACCCAGAGAACGTGACCCACGTCTTCAAGGGCGGGGTCCGTCACAAGGGATAGTCAGAACATGTTCTGTGAAGATCTCTCCCGAGAGAGTCGCGACAGATCTTCGCAACTGTGAGAGTCGTCAGACGATGCGCCGTCTGCTGGCCCACCTGGCCAGCTCGTGACGGTTGGAGAGCTGGAGCTTGCGCAACACCGACGACACATGGGTCTCCACCGTCTTTATCGAGATGTTGAGCTTGCGAGCCACCTGTTTGTAAGCGAATCCACGGGCGATCAAGCGGAGGACGTCCTTCTCCCTTGCGGTGAGCTGGTCCAACTCTGGGTCATCGTCCGAGGGGATGGCGCCGGCAAAGGCGTCGAGCACGAAGCCTGCCAACCGTGGAGAGAAGACCGCGTCCCCGGCGTGGACACGACGGATGGCGTCGGAGAGTTCCTCGGGCTCGATGGTCTTGGTCACATAACCGCGGGCACCCGCCCGGATCATCGCAATCACATCCTCAGCTTGATCGGACACGGATAGGGCCAGGAACTTCACGTCCGGTGTGGTCTCGGCAACCCTTTGAACAACCGCGATTCCACCACCGTCCGGCATGTGCACGTCGACCAGGACCACGTCCGGTCGATAGCCGCGGATCTCCTCGATGGCGGTATCCACGTCCCGGCTGGTCCCTACGACCTGGAACTCCTCGGCCAGCTCGGATTTCACCCCCGCCAGGAACAAACGGTGGTCGTCTACGAGGTAGACCTTGATGCTCACAACCCCAGCCTCAGCACGACTTCTGTCCCCTCCCCCGGCTCGCTGTCGATCTCGACCTCGCCGCCGGCCTTCTCCATGCGCGACCGTATCGACTCTGTGATGCCCTTGCGGTCGATCGGGACGGATGACTCGTCAAAGCCCTTCCCCTGGTCGGTGACGAACACCTCGAGGACACCCTCCCCGACTTCTTGGTAGAGCGAAATGCGATCCGCACCCGAATGTTTCGCAGCGTTCACCATTGCCTCCGCCGCGGCAGCCACGACAGCCTTCGTTCGCTCCCCGACCGGGAGATCACCGACCGTCACCACATCGACCGGTGTCTGGAAGTCGGCCTCGACCCGTGCGGCAGCCTGCTTCAGAGCCGTCGAGACGAGGTCGACGCCATCGAGGGGAGCATGCCCAAACAGCCAGTCTCTCAGCTCCGACTCCTGATGCCTGGCGAGAATCGCCATGCGCGCCGGATCCTCGGAACGCTGGATGAGGGCGAGGGTCTGCAACACGGAATCATGGAGATGAGCGGCAACCTCCGCTCTCTCCTCTTGACGGACTCTCTCGTTTCGCTCTTCACTGAGGTCGATGAGGAGACGTCTCACCCAAGGCCCAAAAGCCACCACGAGCCCGACACCCGTGAGACCGATGGCCAGGAAGACCGCCCCGAACTCGAAGACCTGGCCGATGGTCGTGGTGAAGACCGTGAGCCCACCGATCAGCAGCACCACGCCGACGATTACGCGGGTGCGGCTGGGACGATCGACCGTCGGGTCCATAATGGCGGCGAGAGGGCCTGGCTTGGAGCTGTCAGCGAGAAACGCCGTCCCAAACCCAAGTGCTCCGGCCGTCAAGACGACCGCGGGATTGGGCCACCATCCGATCACGCCGAGCAGGAGCATCAGACCGCCAAACGCAATGACGAGTCCCATGGCTCTCGAGGCCCCAACCGGTTCGACATCGCGATCGGCCACACGGTCGAAGGCAGCGAGCCATATGGCGAGGTAGACCAGCGCTCCGAGGCCCCAAACCGTGCCCAACGTGATGAATGCAGCACGGACATAAGCGTCGGAGACACCGAGTGAGTCGGCGAGGCCGCCGGCGACGCCAGCGATCATTCGATTCGACCGTCGACGGGTCAGCTCGAAGCCTGGGGCGCGTGCCACAGAGAGATGATGCCCGTCTACCGCCCCAACCTCAATCGGGGACATCCCCGAATCGATCGGGGTCGGCTCAGGGTCGTCCCCGATGGCGAGACCGGCTGATTCCTGGCCAAATGGATGGCATGGAACAGAATCAAGACACAGTCTCCGAGAAGCTGACACAGTCGGCTCCTCGCAGCAACGAGATGGTGCGTCCACTTGCGGGGCGCATGCTCGCTGGAGTCAGCCAGGGACTCGCCAACAAGTATGGCGTCCATGTCTGGCTGATCAGGGCGTTGTTCATCGTGACCGCGTTCGCCGGCGGGCTTGGCGTTGCCTTATACGTGGCAGGTTGGGCCCTGGTCCGGTCGGAGGAGGAAAGCGAGACACCCGCCGAGCGCTTCTTCGCCGGAGCCAACTCGAAAGGGAGCTGGCTGGGGATCGTGCTGATCACACTGGCGGCGCTGATCGTCCTCGGCAATTTCAGCTTCTTCTCGGGAGAGGTGCTGGTGGCTGTGGCCCTGCTTGCGATCGGTGTGCTGATGTACACCGGTCACATCCCCGGACCCCGAGCCAGCAACCCCGAGGGCACCGGGACCGACGACAAGGAGGGAGTTCAACAAATGACAACGACGAGGACAGTCGTCCCTGAGACCGCCACCGGCGACTCCCCCGCCGGTGGTTTCACGCCACCCCCTGCCCAATCGACACCGACGCCTCCGGACCTGCCACCGGCAAAGCCGAGGGAGAAGTCGATTCTCGGGCGTCTCACAGTGGGAGTGATGTTGCTCGGGCTGGGGGTTCTGGCATTGCTCGACAACATCGACGGCATCTCGATCGACGCCGAGCCTCGCCACTACATGGCGCTGGCGGTCACGATCCTCGGAGTCGGCCTGTTGGCCGGCTCGGTTGCCGGTCGGGCACGCTGGTTGATAATCGTCGGCGCAATCCTGGTGCCGACACTCATGTTCTCGCCGGCCTTCGAGTACGACTGGAACCGTGATGAGTTCGATCTCGTCACCCGGCCGACAACATTCGCCGACCTCGAGAGCACATACTCAATCGACGTCGGTCGACTCGAGATCGATCTCACCCGGCTTCCGTGGGACGGCCAGGAGGTGATGCTCAACGCCGACGTGGATCTCGGCGAGCTGGTGATTCGCATTCCGGACGACGTGGGAATCGTGGGCCAGGCCGACCTCAACATAGGGAGCGTCAGTACCCGCGATCGAGCCAACGCCGGTCTGGGCGATCCTCGCATCGACTTCAACGAGAGCGGGCCACTGGGCACCGTGATGCTGGACGCACATGTCGACATCGGCAACATCGAGATCCGCCGCTGAAACGCAGGGAGAAGAGAGAAATGAAACCGCACACATTCGACCCCGTCTCGTTCTTCGCGGGACTCGTCATCTCAGGTATCGGGCTGTTGTTCTTGCTGCCACGGGAGCCGGGTGACATCTTCGACTTCATCGGCAACATCGGCGCATGGTTCTGGCCGGTACTCCTCCTGACCATTGGTGGAGCCATCCTCGCTCCGATCGTGTTCCGGCGACCGGCCCAGGGTCAGGAGGAAGGCGAGGACTGAGCGGTCTGCGGACGGAGGGTCTGGTATAGCGTTTGGAGAGCGACGAACAGCACCAAGAAACCAAATATCAACGACAAGGTGCGCCCCTCGACTCCCAGGGCGACCCGTGACCCGATCAATGAGCCGACCACTCCACCAGCACCAGCCACGAGTCCGTCCATCGGGCGGACTCGTTGGTTTCTGTAGTTGACAACCGTCCCGGCGATCGCGGTGAAGATGATCGCCACCAGCGACGTGCCCTGTGCCGCGTGCTGGGAGAGACCGAGGAGCAGGACGCTGGCAGGGACGATCACCACTCCGCCTCCGATCCCAGCCAGGCCGGCAAAGAACCCGGCCACCAGCCCGATACCGAGGGCCAAAGCGGTCTGAGCGATGGTGCCGAGATCGGCCGTGCCCGGGAGGGGGTCGGCCCCGGTGAGAAGACGAATCGCAGTCACCAACAGCAGAAGCCCAAACACGATGGTCAACGCCCTGGGGCTGATCCGATGCATCACCGAGGCCCCAACCGCCGATCCGGCGACACCGCCGATGCCAACGATCACACCCGACGCGAGGTCGATCTCCCCCGAGACCCCAAACGAGATGGCCCCGGCGACAGCGATCAATGTGATCGTCGCCAGCGACGTGGCATGCGCCCGGTGACGGTCGATTCCGACCGCCAAGAGGAGCGGGATCAGGATGATCCCGCCGCCGACACCAAATCCCCCGCTGAACAGCCCGGCCACCAAACCGATCAGAACGAGCTTCCACGGCTCGATCGGGGTGTGCTGGTTCACGGCGAGCCAGCCTAGAGGTACGGTCTCGGACATGGAGTACAAGGCATCGACCGCTCTGATCGTGGTCGACGTCCAAAACGACTTCGCCGACCCGGACGGGAGCCTCTACGTGCCGAGCGGCGAAGACGTGATCGGGTTCATCAACCAGGAGATCGCGGCGGCACGCTCGGGTGAGGCCATCGTGGTCTACACCCAAGATTGGCACCCGGGGTCAACTCCTCATTTCCAGAAGGACGGGGGCATCTGGCCGGTCCATTGCGTGGGCGGCACCCGGGGTGCGGCCTTCCATCCCGATCTCGAGGTGGCACGAGATGCCATATTCATCAGGAAGGGGGTCGGGGGCGAGGACGGCTACTCGGCCTTCGGTGTGCGTGATGCGGTGACCGGTGAGCTGTCATCGACGGGGTTGGCAGACCAGCTCGAGGAGATCCGGAACGTTGTCGTCGTCGGCCTAGCCCTCGACTACTGCGTCAAGGAGACCGCCCTCGACTCGGTCAACGCAGGTTTTGGGACGACTCTGCTCGCCGATGGGACACGACCGGTGAACCTGGCCGCCGGCGATGGGGCGCGAGCCGTTGCGGCGATGGTCACCGCCGGCGTCTCAGTGACCTAGACGCGCCATCAGCTTCAGCTGCAGGTCCTTCATCGCCCTGGTCAGTGACACGTGATAGATATGGGGGTTGACCAGCCGACGCACCCCCGGATCCAGTCTCTCCAGGTCCTTTCGGCGCCTATCACGCATCTCCTCCAGGCCTGGCTCTCCATCGAGTCGCCGGCCCCCGGCGAACACCCTTGCCAAGAGGGACTCGGAGTCGGAGATCTCAGACCGCTCGATCGTCCGACTCACCTCACGATGGGGATGGAAGAGCTCGATGCGATCCCCGTCGAGAGGGTCCTCGTTGGCCATGGCGATGACATCTGCGGTGGCAAGGCCACGGTTGTCGTATATCCGCATCAGCTTCTTCTCCCCGGGCACAGGCACCTTCTCGATCGTCTCCGACAACTTGATGGTCGGCGACGATCCCCCTTCGAGGTCGTCTATCGCGACGAGCTTGTAGACACCGCCGAGGGCGGAGTCGCCGTGCGAGGTGATCAGGCGAGTCCCGACACCAAAGGTGATCCGGCCGATCAATGCGGTCGCGTCGAGGCCATATCGCGGTGCCTCGGCCTCCAACTGAGACAAGATTTGCCAGATCACGAGCTCGTCGAGATCGGAGGAGAGGACGATCGACACGTCTTCATATCCGGAGTCGTTGAGCTGTCGGGCGGCCTGAATGGTCAGGTAGGCGAGATCGCCGGAGTCGATGCGTATCCCGACCGGCGCACGGTCGTTCGCTCGCAATTCGTCGAACACGGTGATCGCATTGGGGACGCCCGATTGGAGGACGTCGACGGTGTCGACGAGCAGGACACACTCGTCCGGGTAGACATTGGCGAACTTGCGAAACGCATCCAGCTCCGTCCATCCCAACGACATGAATGCCTGGACCAGGGAGTGGGCGTGTGTTCCCTTGGGATCGAGCCCGACGGCATGGGACAGAGCGACATTCGATGTGTAGTCGGCCCCCCCGATCAATGCCCCCCAACCACCGGCATGGGCACCGGTGTGTGGGCCGCGCCGCAAGCCGAACTCGAGAACCACATTACCCCGGGCGGCATCATCGACACGTGCGGCCTTGGTGGCGATGAGGGTCGGGTAGTTGAGCCGGTTGAGGAATGGAGTCTCCAGGATCTGTGTCATGGCTAGAGGTCCCCGGACGGTGGCAATTGGTGCGTTGGCGTGGACCACCCTCCCCTCGGGGACGGCGTCGACCGCAATCGAGCCGAAATCACCGTTCTCGGCGAGCCAATCGAGAAAGCCACGATCGAACCTCGGCGAACCAAGAACCGTCCGCTGACCTGCCAGCAACGCGATCTCCTCCCGGCCGAATCTGACGGACTCCATCCACCCGAGCAGCCAGCCGAGACCTGCGGTCACACAGAATCCGGCCTGATGAGTCCCGTAATCGGGGTATCGGCGAAAGAAGTAGTCGAACTGGGCTCCCCGCTCCGCCAGGCCTTCCTTCCAGTAGAGCTGGGCCATGACCAGCTGGTACTGGTCCGTTTCCAGGACGCCTGACACGACGCTCATGTCCCACCGATCATGCTGCTACCCACCCTCGATCGAATTCTGGAGGGTCACGAGAAGCTCGACGACATCTTCGACACCCTGCACCCGGAAACCCGCCGCGGTCTCTCCTTCTCCCACCTTCACGCCGATGTCGTCCGGGCCGAGGCTCTCGAACACCGTCTCGTCGGTGGTGTCGTCGCCGATGTAGAGGACCCCTGCCGCTTCCGTCGCCAGTTCACTGATGGCATCACCCTTAGTTCTCGTCCCCAGGCTCAGCTCGATCACCTTCTTACCGGCGATCACCGTCGCTGCCGGCCACCGGGTGGCCAAATCGAGGACCTTGGAGAGATGCTCATCCAAATCGGTGGCGTTGGCATTGCGATAGTGAAAGACCACCGAGCTCCGCTTCGCCTCGACCATCGAGCCAGGAAGCGATCGGGCAAGATGAGTGACGTCGTGAGCGAGCCGCTCCACGTCCTGGTGTTGGGCGAGCTCAGCGCCCATGTCGTTGCCATGCTCCGCCACCAGCATCACGTCGGGGAGCTCGCCCACGAGATTCTCTAGGTCGCGTCTCGCCCGTCCCGACACGATGGCGACGCTCACGTCGGGGCGCCGTGCCATGTGTGCCAGGGCATCGAGAGCGCGACGATCGGCACGCGCCTGGTGAGGCTGATCGACGATGGGGGCGAGGGTGCCATCGAAGTCGACACCGATGACGAGCGGACGCCTCGTGGCCAGTGCGCGAACGGCTTCATCGAGTCTCACACGTCCAGTGCCGCCAGACATCGGTCGGCCCACCAAAAGACATCATGTGAAGCAACGGATCGCCGAAGAGCCTTCATCCGGGGGTTCCCGGGATCGGATGCCGTGAGGATCGCCTTTTCGAGCGTGTCGGCCAGCCCATCGACGTCGAAGGGATTGACGACATAGGCTTGGGTCATCGCTTCGGCCGCCCCGGCGAACTCGCTGAGGATCAAGGCGCCGGTGTTGTCATACCTGGTGGCCACGTACTCCTTGGCCACGAGGTTCATACCGTCACGAAGCGGGGTCACGAACATCACGTCAGCAGCCCGGTAGTAGGCCACCAACTCCTCGAACGGCACGCTTCGATACAGGTAGTGGATGGGTGGTCTCCCAACCTCGGCAAAGTCTCCGTTGATCCGGCCCACCAGACCTTCGATGTCGGCCCGAATCCGCCGATACTCGGCCACGTCCTCACGGCTGGGCACGGCGATCTGGACAAAGGCCACCCGTCCGGTGAGGTCGCGCCTTCGCTCGAGAAGGGTCTGAATGGCACGCATCCGAAGATCGATCCCCTTGGTGTAGTCGAGCCGGTCCACACCCAGGATCACCGCATCCGGGTCACCGAGCTGCGCTCGAATCTGCCTGGCAGCGACACTCGTCCTCTCGGAGGTCGCCATCTTCCCGAACACGTTGGTGTCGATGCCTATCGGGGCAACCTGGAGCTCGATCGGCCTGCCCTGCCATTCCAGCCTGCGGGACGAGCCGTGCGCACCTGTCAACCTCCTCGCGGCAACCGCGAAGTTGGTCCGACTCGACCGGGATTGGAACGCCAGCACGTCCGCACCGAGCAAGCCCTCGAGGATCTGCACGCGCCAGGGCAGCTTGGCGAACAGCTCAACCGGTGGGAATGGGATGTGGAGGTAGAAACCGATGCGATGCACGGTCTTTGCTTCCCTGATCATCCGTGGGACCAGCTGAAGCTGGTAGTCCTGGACCCAAGCCACATCATCGGGCGCCAGACGTGACACTGCCACGTCGGTGAAGCGCTGGTTGACCTCCCGGTACGGTCGCCACCAATGACGATGGAACTGAGGGGCACGGACCGAGTCGTGGTAGAGAGGCCAGAGGGTCCCGTTGCAGAACCCGACATAGAACTCTTCGTAGTCCTCCTGACTGAGCGACACCGGGACCTGGCTGATCCCGGCGTAGGCGAATGGCTCGAAGTCTCGGTCCGCCACCCCGCTCCACCCCACCCAGCTGCCCTGGGTCCGTTGCAGGATCGGGGTCAGGGCCGAGACCAGACCGCCAGGGCTTGGCATCCAGGTGTCGGAGTCGTCGTCAAATGCGATGGGCAGCCGGTTGGCGATGACGACCACCCGACGCTGAGGGATTCCCACCGGGTCAAGTTACCCATCCGGCGCACCGGTCATACTGTGACGTCTCATGTCCACCGGTGGCAGCACGAGGGCGATAGTCGCGGCGATGGCGGCCAATGCCGGCATCGCGATAGCCAAGTTCGTGGCCTACCTGGTCACCGGGTCGGCGTCCCTGCTCGCCGAGTCGATCCACTCCGTGGCCGACACCTCGAACCAGGGACTCCTGCTGCTCGGTGGAAAGCGGGCCCAGAGAGTTGCCAACGACATCCACCAGTTCGGATATGGTCGAGAACGCTACTTCTGGGCCTTCGTCGTGGCCATGGTCCTTTTTGCCCTAGGCGGTGTGTTCTCGATCTTCGAGGGCATCGACAAGGTCACCAACCCTCACGAGATCGAGTCGGTGGGCTGGGCCATCGGAGTCCTCCTTTTCGCCATCGTCGCCGAGAGCCTCAGCTTCCGGACTGCGATACACGAGTCGAGGCGACTCAAGGGAAGCCGGACGTGGCGCACCTTCATCAAGCACTCACGCTCCCCGGAGCTCCCGGTCGTGCTGCTCGAGGATGCCGGCGCCCTGATCGGGCTCACGCTCGCCCTTCTCGGCGTGGGTCTCACCGGTGTCACCGCGAACGCACTGTGGGACGGGCTGGGCACCCTGGCCATCGGCATCCTCTTGGTCGTGATCTCGATCACCCTCACCATCGAGATGAAGTCGCTGCTGATCGGAGAGGCAGCCACCGAGGAGCACGTGAGTGCTCTCAACGAAGCCGCCATTGCCGCCCCGCACATTCGAAGGGTCATCGATCTCAAGACCCAACACATCGGCCCTGAGGAGTTGTTGGTCGTCGGCAAGGTCGAGTTCGACCGATCGCTGACCAACGCTCAACTGAGCGAGGCCATCAACGGCGTCGAGAGGGCGCTGCGCGGAGCGGTCCCGCTCACGATGCACATCTACTTGGAGCCCGATCTGTTCGACCCCCACCGGGTCTCCTCAGATGGGGTGGGAGCAGACCACTGATCGCGGTGGGCCCGGCAGGATTTGAACCTGCAACCAATGGATTATGAGTCCACTGCTCTGACCGGATTGAGCTACGGGCCCGTGGGGCGACCGAAGGATAAAGGCGTCGGGCCGCACAATGACAAAACCCCGGCTCCGACCGACACCACATTCGGCGGATTTGATAGGTTCAAAGCGTTGGGCCCACGACCGAGAGGACTCTGATGGAAGTCTCAATGACCGTGAACGGGAGAGCGGTATCGGCCGAGGTTGAGCCGAGAACCCTTCTGGTCCACTTCATCAGGGAGAACTTGCGGCTTACGGGTACCCATGTCGGTTGCGAGACCGGCTACTGCGGTGCCTGCACGGTCCACGTCGACGGCAAGGCCGTCAAATCGTGCACGATGCTCGCCGTTCAAGCCGACGGAGCCACCGTTCTGACCATCGAGGGCCTCGCCTCCAACGGCCGGTTACATCCAGTGCAGGAGGGCTTCTGGGAGCGTCACGGGCTGCAATGCGGATTCTGCACACCCGGGATGATCATGTCGGCCGTGGCGCTGTTGGAGCAGAACAACAACCCCTCCGAAGACGAGATTCGCCACGGCATCGAAGGCAACCTGTGTCGTTGCACCGGCTATCACAACATCGTCCGGGCCGTCGAGTACGCCGGTGCCAAGGTGCGTGGCGAAGAGCCGCCGCCACCCGACTGGGAAAGGGGTGAATGATGACAACCACGACCAGCGCGCTGGGGGGTGTCGTCCGACGTCGTGAAGACCCCGCCCTCATCCAGGGAACGGGCATATTCGTCGACGACGTGGCGCCGGTCGGCACCGCCCACGTCGCATTCGTGCGCAGCCCCTTCGCCCATGCCGCGATCAACTCGATCGACACCAGTGCGGCGATGGCGGCCGATGGTGTCCTTGCTGTCTACACCCACGACGACGTCGCCCATCTCGGTGATCTGATCGCCCAGGTCGTCGTCGCCAAGGCTCGACCTCTCCTCGCCCATGGCAAGGTCAACCACGTAGGGGAGGCTGTCGCCATGGTGGTGGCAGAGAGCACCTACCTGGCGAGCGACGCAGCAGATCTGGTCGAGGTCGACTATGACCGGTTGCCGGTGGTCGTCGATCTCAGGAAGGCCGCCTCCGACGAGATGAAGGTCCACGAGGACATGGACTCGAACGTTCTCCTCACCTGGGAGGCCGGCCCATGGGGAGACGAGGAGGGGATAGCCAAGACGAAAGAGAAGATCGCCGAGGCCAAGGCCCGTGATGACACTGTCACGGTGACCATCGAAGCGGTCAACCAACGCCTCATCCCCGTGCCCATCGAGCCCCGCTCCGTCATAGCCGAGTGGAACCGGGGCTATCAGCGTTTCCACGTCCAGTCGAGCACACAGATCCCACATGCCCTTGCTGGGGCGATCGGGAAGACCTTTGGTGTCCCCTCGAACCAGGTCAGGGTGGTGGCTCCCGAGGTGGGCGGCGGCTTTGGGTGCAAGCTCAACGTATACAACGACGAGATACTGACCTGTTTCGCCGCACAGCAGCTGGGTCGACCGGTCAAATGGACCGAGACACGGCGGGAAGCGCCGGGTTCGACCATCCAAGGCCGCGGCTGGGTGGCCACCGCCACGGTCACTGGGACCAAGGACGGTGAGATTCTCGGGTACGAGCTCGACGCCCTTGCCGACATGGGCGCCTATGAGCAGAACTTCACCGTCGCCATACCGTTCCTCGGGCTGTTCGTGGGTTCCGGCCAGTACAAGTTCCCCACTCACTGGAAGGCGACGTGTGTGCTCACGCACACCATGACCACCGACGCCTATCGGGGAGCAGGCCGTCCCGAGGCCGCTTACTACCTGGAGCGTGTGATCGATGCGTACGCACGTGAGATCGGGGTCGATCCTGTGGAGGTGCGCAAGAAGAACTACCTCGACAAGTTCGACGATGCCACGGTGTCGCCCATAGGGTTCGCGATGGATTCAGGTGATTACGCCACCAACCTGGACAAGCTGGTCGAGGTGGCCGATTACGAGGGGCTCAAGGCGGAACGCGACACGGCCCGGGCCGACGGTCGTTACGTCGGCATCGGAGTCACCTCCTACAGCGAGGTATGCGGGTTCGCCCCGACCGGTCTCTCCGAGCTGGGCTTCTCGTGGGCGACGTACGGCCTGCCGGCCGGTTTCTCGGGAAGTGGCCTGGTCCGGGTGAATCCCGACGCCACCGTCTCGGTGATCATCGGCACCGGCCCGAGCGGCCAGGGGCATGAGACCACGTGGGCCCAGATCGTGTCGGACCGACTTGGCATCCCCGTCGAGCGGATCAGGGTCATGCACGGCGACACGGGTGACTCACCGATGGGTATCGGGACCTTCGGCAGCCGTTCAGCGGCGGTCGACGGGACGGCGACCTATCAGGCGGCCGAGGAGGTCGCCACGAAGGCGCGGGCCATCGCCGCTCACCTTCTCGAGGCCTCCGCCGAGGACATCGAGCTCGACGCTGAAGGCGCCCATGTGGCCGGGTCCCCGGACTCGAACGTCCCATGGGGCGACATCGCCACCGCCGCCTATATGCCGTACAAGCTCGGCGACAGTGGTATCGAGGGCGGGCTCGAGTCGAGCGTCCTGTTCGACCCCCCCAACGCCACCTGGCCTTTTGGTGCTCACCTGGCGATGGTCGAGGTCGACGTCGACACCGGAGACGTGAAGCTGCTCCGTTACATCACCGTCGACGATTGTGGCAACGTCATCAACCCGATGATCGTGGCCGGACAGGTCCACGGCGGTGTCACGCAGGGCATCGGGCAGGCCTTGTTCGAGGAGGCGATCTATGACTCGGAAGGGAATTGCCTGACCGCGTCTCTTCTCGACTATCCAATCCCGACGGCGGAGGACGTCCCGCTATATGAGCTGCACAAGACCGTGACACCGACCAACGTCAATCCCATGGGTGTCAAGGGCATCGGTGAGGCCGGCACCATCGGATCGGCACAGACGATCGTCAATGCGGTGGTCGATGCGCTCGAACCGCTCGGGGTAAAGCATGTCGACATGCCACTCAGGCCAAGACGGGTGTGGGCTGCGATTCAGGAAGCGAGGGCCTAAGCCATGTATCCACGCTCATTCGAGTATGTAGCCCCCTCATCTCTAGAGGAGGCATTCGGCGCCCTGGGAGACGACTCCAAGGTGATGGCGGGGGGTATGAGTCTGATCCCTCTCATGAAGATGCGTCTCTACTCACCTGCCCTGATCGTCGACATCGGCAGGATCGGCGGCCTCGACACGATCGAGGACGGCGGAGACCACATCCAGATCGGTGCCCTCGTGCGTCATGCGGAGACCGCGACAAGCGACATGGTGATGGCGAACGCCGCGGCTCTGGCGATGGCCGCGTCGCTGACCGGCGACGTCCAGGTGAGGAACCGCGGCACCACTTGCGGCTCATTGGCCCATGTCGACGTGGCTGCGGACCAGCCCGCCGGCGCCCTGGCCTGCGGTGTGGTGATGGTGGCCCAATCAGGCTCGGGGACACGCGAGATTCCCTCACCGGAGTTCTTCGTCGACTCCTTGACCTCGGCGCTGAACCCTGACGAGATCCTGACCTCGATCCGCATCCCCAAAGCCGGTGCTGGAGAGGCTTCCGCCTACGACAAGCTGGGACGTCGCGGTGGGCACTCCGACTATGCGGTGGCAGGTGCGGCAGCCTGGGTCAAGAAGTCCAATGGGTCGATCGAGGCGGCTCGAGTCGCCGTGACGGGTGTGGGGACAAAGCCCCAACTCGCCGAGGGCGTGGCCGAGGCGCTGGTCGGCACCGACGGCTCCGAGGAAGCGGTGAGAGCAGCCGCGGAGCGAGTGCTCGAGGGATTGACCGTGCTCGAGGACCTCTACGGGTCCGAGGAGTACAAAGGCCATCTCGCCAAGGTCTACGTCACCCGTGCGGTGAGGAAGGCGCTGGCCGCTGTCTGATTCCCGCCGTTTCGACGGGTCATAGGAGCGGCTCGCGCTCCCCCGCCACCGCTGAGCGGACGGCGGCACGCGCATAGACCGAGCCCAAGACGTTGCCGTGACCGCAGTAGCCGCCGACCACCCACACTCCCGGGTCGATCTCGGTGTAGATGGGGGCGCGGTCGGGTGTGTAAGCGGCATGACCCGCCCAGCGGTGGGTGACGGCTGCGGCGACGTCCAACTCGGCCAGGTAACCGTCCAGGGCCCCCTGAAGCTCCGGAGACGGCCCCGGCGTCATGGTCCACGAGTGCTCGGCGAAACGATCCCGGAGCCCTCCGAGGGCGATGCTGCCGTTGGCGAGCTGCTGCCAATAGATGTACCCGTATGCCTTATAGACGGGCCGGTCGTATCGCTTGAGAACAGGCTCGGTGGCCAGCATCTCGAGCCTGGCCGTCCTCACATCTCCTTTCAGGCGAGGGAACAGTCTCTCCAGTCTCCCATCCACCGCCACCACGATGTGACTCGTCTCGATGACACCCCGTTTGGTCTCGACCCGACCCGTGCCGATCTTGGTCGCCCGGGTGCCCTCGAACAGACTTACCCCACTGTTCAGCAGGGCTCCGACCATGTCACGGCATCTTCGCAGGGGGTTGCAGACACCATCGCCCGGGAGCAGGATCCCTTCTCCTTCCGGGCCGTCGTAGGGATGAGCCTCGAAGCCGTGCGCCCTCAGCGCAGAGAGCTCGTCGCCGATGTCGGCGAGCTCGGCATCGGTATCGGCGATCCGAAGACTCCCCACCCTCCTTGCTGCGGGCTGAGACATGATCCTGTCGAGCTCATCGAGGGACATCCGGTAGACCCGCCTGGCGGCTTCGCCCCAGCGGGCGACAGCCTCGTTGTAGAACAGGGCCAGACCGGCCAGCAGGAAACCTCCGTTACGTCCGGCGGCCTCGCCCGCAACCATGCCGGCGTCGATCCCCACCACATCCAGACCTGCCTCCAAGCCCTCCTCGACGGCGGATAGACCCGAGCCACCGAGACCGATGACACATAAGTCGGTCTCGACACTGCCCCCGAGAGAGCCCAGGCCGGCCCAACCACCCTCCTCCCAGACCGGGATGTTGGTCACGGTCGGCGAAAGCTCACCGGTGACCGGGCAACGAGAACGTCGCAAGGTGCATGGCTCACCAGGCCCTCGGCCACCGTCCCCAACAGCACCATCCGGGTTGCGGTCGCCCCCCTGCTTCCCACCACGACGAGGTCGGCACTGCGCCGCCGGACCGACTCATCGATGGTCTCGGCCGGAGGCCCATCGGTGACCATTGTCCGGACCCGGCCATGCCATTTCTCGGAGAACTCGAGCATGCGGTCCTCCGCAGCCTCGAGACGCGTCTCCCGAGCCGCATCCATCTCCTCGGGGAACAGCCCGGCACCTACCAGCAGCGAGTCGAAACGGGACGGAAGCGAGAAGAGGACCGTTACCTCGGCATCGGGGCACATCTCCAGGGATCGCTCGACGGCCACTCTCGATGACTCGGAGAAGTCGACCGCGGCGATGATGCGCCGATAGGGCACGCGTGGTTGCCGTCGAACGACGAGCACGTCACTGACCGCCATCCGGGCCACCCGGAGACTGGTCGGACCGACGGTGAAGGCATCGACGGCCGAGGATCCGAGGACGATCAGATCCGCCTTCTTGGCCCGAGAGACCAGTTCCCACGGTGGGGAGCCCTTGACCACCTCCAGATCGACCGGCACCGAGGTTCGCTCCTCGACCCAGGCAGCGAGTTTCTCCGCCTCATTCTGCTGGTGCTCGCGCATGATCCGGGTCAGACCAGGATCGATCATCGCCTCACCAACAGGCTCGAGGACGTGGACCAACGAGAGGGAGCCGCCCATGGTCTCTGCCGTGATCCGTGCTCGGTCCGCCACCCGACGACCCATCGACGTCAGGTCGATGCCCGCTACAACCGTTGGCGTCATCCTGCTCCCAGAGGCACGGCGGCGACTCTAACCATCGTCCCCGTCGGCGAATGGGCCGGGTACGGAGAGAGCAAGAGGCAACCGTTGCAGGTAGGCGTCACGACCAATGATCACCGCCCCCATGGATTCCAGATGCGGTGTCTGCCACTGGACATCGAGCAGCACACCACCCCGGTTCATGAGCACGACGAGATGTACCAGCGCCACCTTGGACGCGTCCCGGGCCTGGTGAAACATCGACTCGCCGGCAAACAACCCGCCGATGGCCACGCCGTACAGACCGCCGACCAGCTCTCCGTCCGTGTCCCAAACCTCGACCGAGTGCGCCCAACCGAGATCATGGAGCTCGGTGTAGGCGTCGATGACCTCATCGGTGATCCAACTGTCGGGCCGGTAGGCGTAGGCACAGTTCTCGATAACCGCCTCGAAGCTCTCGTCCAGCGATACGTGGTATCGACGGGTCGACTGCCGCAGCGATCGGGTGATGCGGAGACCTTCGAGTGGGATCACGGCCCGCTCGACCGGCGACCACCATCCCAGATGACCGTCGGGGAGGTTCATCGGGAACATTCCGCGCCGATACGCGTGAAGGATGGTCCCCGGTGAGAGGTCACCGCCGACAGCAACCACGTCGCCTTCTGCCGACCGGGGATCGGGCAACTCGAAACGGGACGGCATCGGCTCCACAGGCACGGGGTGATTGTGTCAGAAGAACGGATGCCTGGTACCGGGTACCCCAATAATCTGGGCCGATGCGAGCCCTGATATGCGATGACTACGGTGGGATCGACGCTCTCTGGGTGGGCGAGCTCCCCGATCCTCGGCCTCACCCCGGATCGGTGCTGGTGAAGGTCGAGTCGGTGGCAGTCAACTTCGCCGACACCCTCATGGTCACAGGTGAGTACCAGATTCGCCCCGACCCTCCGTTCGCCCCTGGCTACGAGCTGGCTGGAACAGTCATCGAAGCAAACCTGGCACCGGGTATGGCGCCAGGTGACCGCGTCGCCGGCTTCGCCTTCCACGGCGCCATGGCCGAGATGGCTGTCATCGACGCAGGTAACGTGGCCCGCCTCCCCGATGCCATCGACAGTGACGTGGCCAGCACACTCCCCGGAGGTTATGGGACGTCATATCACGCTCTGGTCGACCGCGGGCACTTACAGGCGAACGAGACATTGCTCGTGCTCGGCGCAGCCGGAGGAGTTGGCATGGCCGCCGTTCAAATCGGGCGTGCCCTCGGCGCCAACGTGCTGGCGGCAGTCTCCTCCGAAGAGAAGGCGGAGGCAGTCTCACGAGCCGGTGCCCACCACGTGATCCGCTACGACCAGGTGCCGATCAGGGACGGGATCGAGAAGGCCACAGGCGGCGGCGGTGTCGACGTCGGCTACGACCCTGTTGGCGGGGACACCACCGAGCAGGTCCTCCGCTCCATCAACTGGAATGGGCGCCTGCTCGTCATCGGCTTCGCCGCAGGCGCAATCCCCAAGATCCCCCTGAACCTGCCGCTACTGAAAGGCAATTCGATCATCGGGGTGTTCTGGGGACGGTTCACCCGGGAGGAGCCGGAGAGGCATGCTGCCAACTTCGCCACAATCATCGATTGGACCGCGCAGGGAAGGCTTGCCCCGATGATCCAAGAGCGTTTCGGCCTCGATGACGCCGGCGAGGCGCTTCGCCGGGTTGCCGACCGCAGAGCGATCGGCCGTTTGATCGTCAACCCATGATCAGGGCCGTCGTGATCGGAGGCGGGATCGCCGGGGTTTCGGCGGCTGCCCACCTGGCTCCCAACGCAACGGTGACATTGGTCGAGATGGAGCCCACCCTCGCCTATCACACCTCGGGCCGCTCGGCGGCGATGTCGGTCGTCAACTATCACTCCGCTGCCGTCAGGCCGTTGTCAAAGGCGAGTCGGGCTTTTCTCGAGGACCCACCGGTCGGTTCGGTGGACGCCCCGCTGCTCTCACCCCGCGACGTCCTATGGGTGGCGGATGAGGCCAATGTCGAGGCCCTGGACAGAGTCAAGAACGAACAGGCCGTACCGCTGAAGCGTGATGAGGTAACCCGTGTCATGCCGCTGATGAACCCGGCGTGGGTCGCCGAGGGTCTGCTCGACTCCAGCGCCAAAGAGATCGATGTCGCCGGGCTTCACCAGGCATTCGTCCGGATCGCTCGAGGTCACGATGCCGAGATCGTGACCTCGGCCCCGGTGTCGAGGATCGCTCGTGGCCATGCTGGATGGTCGGTCCGGGCCGGTGAGCGACACATCGACTCCGACGTCGTCATCAACGCCAGCGGTGCCTGGGGGGACCTGGTGGCCGGTCTGGCCGACATCGCTCCCCTCGGGCTGAGGCCGATGCGGCGGACCGCATTCATGGTGCCGGGTTCAGAGCAGTACGCCGGCCTCCCGATGGTCATCGAGGCCGGCGAGGCCTTCTACTTCAAACCCGACGGTGTCCAACTGCTGTGCTCTCTTGCCGAGGAGAACCCGTCGGAGCCGACGGACCCGCGCCCCCGGATGGAGGACGTGGCCCTGGC
Organism: Acidimicrobiia bacterium; assembly: GCA_036396635.1. Classification (GTDB taxonomy): domain Bacteria; phylum Actinomycetota; class Acidimicrobiia; order Spongiisociales; family ZC4RG35; genus JANQRA01. The sequence continues at coordinate 720 of DASWKM010000173.1, read as the reverse complement.
GATCGATCGGATCAACCGGGCCACCACCCTGGGTATTCGCACGGTCAACTCACAATGGACCGGGCTGCGCACCTTCACACCCGACCGCGATCTGGCGATAGGTGAGGAGCCCACCGCTCCAGGGTTCTTCTGGCTGGTGGGTCAGGGTGGCATCGGGATTCAGACATCGCCGGCCTACGGGTCACTCCTCTCCAGCCTCGTGTTGAGGACCGGTCTGGAAGACGATCTGGCAGCTGCCGGGGTCGAGCAGCACCTCCTGGACCCCGCCAGGTTCCGCTGACCGACCGGAGGGTTATGACGCCACCAAGTCGTCGGCCCCCTGCCACAATGCCGCATCCCGTGGAAGCACCTGTAGTCGTCGACGGCCTCACCAAGACTTTCAAGGTCCCGGTCCGCGAGGCCGGCCTGGGTCAGTCGTTACGAAGTCTGTTCAACCGCGAGTTCAAGAACGTCGAGGCCGTGAACGAGATCTCGTTCACACTCGATCCCGCCGAGATCGTCGGCTTCCTCGGTCCCAACGGAGCCGGGAAGACCACCACGATCAAGATGCTCACCGGCTTGCTCTACCCAACGGGCGGGGAGGCGCGGGTCCTCGGCTACCAGCCCTGGCGACGTGAGAAGGAGCTTCTTCGCCGGATCGCCCTGGTCATGGGGCAACGCAACAACCTGGCGTGGGACCTGCCCGCCGTCGACTCCTTCGAGCTGAACAAGGCCATATAC
>DASWKM010000172.1:0-37870 GCA_036396635.1 Acidimicrobiia bacterium | reverse complement strand
GTTGCAGACGAATACCGGACGGCTGGGGACCGGTTTCTGGTGTTACAACCCAACCTGGATGAATCCTGGTTCAAACTTTGGGGTGGGTTGGACGGGTATTCCGGTGCCATCGTCGACAAGGTGTTATCCGAAACCGCCGACAATCTGCCTGACCCTCCCGACGGGACCAAACCTGACCTGTCGTGGCGCAAAGCCACCGCCCTGGTGGAAACCCTCACCTCAGATGAGCCTCCCCCCGCTCAGGTGACGGTCATCGTCGACGCACACCACGCCACCGCCACCGCCACCGATGCTGAGACCGGGGGTGGTTTGGAGTCGGGTGTCCGGGTGGGACGACAGGCTTTACAGGCGGTTGTTGTGTGATGCGGTCACCGGTGTGCCGCCCACGGGTGCCAAAGCCGCTACCGGCTCCAAATCCTCCACATGACCCCCTGGGTGCAGGTGAGACGCACCGATCAAGACAACCTGATCATCCTCTGTTGGTTCCACCATCAGGTGGTGGTCCGCGAACGAGGCTTCCAAATCGTTATTCACGAAACCGGGAGGATCCGATTCGCCAAACCCGACAGCAGAGGGCCGCCAATCTGAATGCAGGGGCCGGTCGACCCCGCCCACAACCGGCCACCCAAACAAACACCAATCCAACGATCACAACCCCAAACCCGACCCCCAGACGCGGCAGCGTCCAAACCCATGCCCCGACGCACGGCGTACTCATCCACCGGTGGGCTCTCGAACCATCGAGAGAGCCCATTCCAACTCGGCTCTGGCATCGGGCACCGTCTCGTCGGCGTATCTGTCTCGGAGCTCGGCCCAGGCGTGGATGCCTCGGGACCGGGCGTAAGCCCAATAGGCATGACCGCGGACCATGGAAGACCGGTGGGTGAAATGCTCGACGATCTGGGGGATTGCCGACTCCTCCTCGGAGTTGCCCGCTGCGATCAGGATGTTGCGACGCAGGAAGCGGGGATCACGGTGGGGGATGTACCACCACTCGAATCGGGCGAGCAGCTCGGCATCGCCGGAAGCCAACAGATCGGCGAAGGAGATCTCTTCGGCCTCGGCCTTCACCAGAGAGAGAGCGGGCCCACCCGGTGGGCACGAGGTCAGGCAGTCGTCGCATCCGTAGATCCTGCGTTCGATGAGGGGCCGCACCCAGTGCGGGATCGAGCCGGACGCCTGCAGCCAGGCTGAGATGCAGCGTCTGCCATCCAGGCCCTCGGGAGTGATTGCCCCGGTGGGACAGGCGGGGATGCAGGCGGTGCAGGTCCCACACGATCGTCGCATCGGCGGTGTGTCCTCCAACTCCAAGTCGGTCGCCACCGACCCGAGCAACAACCATGGCCCGTGGCCTGGGGAGAGGACCATGGTGCTCTTTCCGATCCATCCCAGCCCGGCCCGGGCAGCGGCGGCACGGTCGAGGAGCCGGTTGTCATCGATGAGGGCGGCGGTCCGCGCCCCGTTGCCCTCGAGGACCTCCGCGACCGCCCGGGTGACGCAGCGCACCCGGCCGTAGTGATCCTTGGTGCCAAACCTCCCAATCACGGCACCTCGCTCCGCCGGAGGCGAAGCGTCGCCCACGTAGCTACAGCCCACCACCACCAGGCTCCTCGCCCAGGGGAAGGTGCGTCGGACGTCGCTGGCGGTCTCCGGGTCGTCGTAGGTGAGGTGGATCGGGCCGGCGAGGCCCATCACCTTGCGTGACTCGAGAGTCTCCAGCGCCGCGGCGAATGGTGAAGAGCTGGTGGCACCGAAGACGTCGGCTCCCGCCTCCAGGGCGACCCGGCGAAGGGCTTCGACATCGACCGATGGCACCACTGGAGTCTGCCACGACTGATTACCGCAATCACGCCCCCGTCACATACACTGCCACCCAATAACGCACGCCCGCCAACTCCTCGCTGGTCGAGCCACAGCTCGAAAAGAGGGCCGCATCTCCAGATGCGGGGGTCGATCCCACCGGGCGGAGGTAACAACCAGAAAGGATCGCTTGTGACAGAAGTCACAATGAAGCAGCTCTTGGAGGCCGGGGTCCATTTCGGGCATCAGACCCGTCGCTGGGATCCCAAGATGCGCCCCTACATCTATGGGGAGCGAAACGGGATACACATCGTCGACCTCCGTCAGACGGTGACCCAGGTGGCCGAAGCCGCCGATTTCGTCAAGAACATCGCCATCAACGGCGGGTCGGTCCTCTTCGTTGGGACCAAGAAGCAGGCCCAGACCCCTGTCGCCGAGGCGGCGGGGCGCTCAGGCCAGCCATATGTCAACTATCGATGGCTGGGTGGGATGTTGACCAACTTCGCGACGATCCAGAAGCGCATCTTCTACATGAAGGAGCTTCGTCGTCTCGAGGCGACCGATGAGATGAACCGCCTCCCCAAGAAGGAGCGTCTCAAGCTGCGTCGCGAGCTCGAGAAGCTCGAGGCCAACCTGGGCGGCGTGGCCGAGATGACCCGGCTTCCCGATGCGGTGTTTGTCGTCGATGTGAACACCGAGGCCACCGCGGTCAAGGAAGCCGACCGGCTGGGCATCCCGATCATCGCCTTGGTCGACACCAACTCCGACCCCGACCCGGTCGATTTCGTCATCCCCGGGAACGACGACGCCATCCGCGCTGCCGACCTGATCAGCGGTGCCATGGCCGACGCCATTGTCGAAGGCAAGGAGATCGCCTCCAAGAAGCCGGTCAAGACCGAGGCCGGTGACGAGTCCTGAGCTCGGGCAATCGCCAAATGAGTGATTTCACCGCCAAAGACATCCAGAAACTGCGTCAAGACGCAGGTGTGGGGATGATGGACGCCAAGAAGGCGCTCACCGATGCCTCGGGCGACATGGAAAAGGCATTCGAGCTGCTCCGCGAGCGTGGTCAGGCCAAGATGGCCAAACGCGCCGACCGGGAGGCCAGCGAGGGCGCCATCGGCAGCTATGTCCACATCCAGAACGAGCGCCCGGTGATCGGTGTCCTGATCGAGCTGTCATGCGAGACCGACTTCGTGGCCAAGAGCCAGGAGTTCCGCCGCACCGCCGAAGACATCGCGATGCACGTGAGTTGGGCGAGCCCGGAGTGGGTCACTCGCGACCAGGTCGACGTCGACGTGCTGGCTAAAGAGAGGGATCTGATCATCCGCCAGGTGGCCGCCGAGGGCAAGGCCGAGGGCGTCGTCGACCGAATCGTCGCCGGCAAGATCGAGGCCTGGTATGCCGAGAACGTCCTGTACGACCAGAAATTCGTCCACCCGGAGCGCTACGACGGCACCGTTGGCGATATGGTCGCAGCACTCGCAACCAGAATGGGCGAGAACATCTCGGTGCGGCGAGTGGCCAGACTCGCCGTCGGCGCGTAGGAGGCAATTTGATCGGCAGTGACACCGTCGGGACCCCCCTCGACCCACCCGAGCACGCCAAACGACGGGTCCTCCTCAAGTTGTCAGGCGAGGCTTTTGCCGATCCCGCACTGGGATATGGCATCGATCCGCTGACCGTGCACCGGGTGGCCGAAGAGATCGGACAGGCCGCCCGCAGTGGCATCGAAGTGGCCGTAGTGGTCGGAGGCGGGAACATCTTCCGGGGTGTCTCCCAGGCTGCCAGGGGCATGGACCCGGCCAACGCCGACTACATGGGGATGCTGGCGACGGTGATCAATGCCCTGGCATTGCGTGACGCCTTGGAGAACGTCGGGGTCACCACACGGGTGCAGAGTGCGATCACCATGCAGGAGCTGGCCGAGCCGTATATCCGGCTTCGGGCGATCCGCCATCTCGAGAAGGGCCGGGTGGTCATCTTTGCCGCCGGGACGGGCAACCCCTTCTTCACCACCGACACCACGGCTGCGCTGCGGGCGATCGAGATGAATGCGGACGCCCTCCTGAAGGCATCCAAGGTCGATGGGGTATACGACGCCGACCCGGCTACCAACGAGAACGCCAATCGCATGAGCGAGCTGACCTACATGGAGTTCATCGCCCAGGAGCTCGAGGTCATGGACGCCACCGCAGTTACGATGTGCAAGGAGCACAAGGTGCCCATACATGTCTTCGACATGACCGTTCCCGGCAACATCGTCAAGGCCGTTCGGGGTGACCGGATCGGTACCGTCGTCCATTAGGAGGAGTGCCGTGATCACCGACCTGTTGAGCGAGGCCGAGCACAAGATGGAGATGGCCGTCGACCATGTCGCCTCCGAGTTCGCCACGGTCCGGACGGGCCGGGCCAACCCCCAACTCCTCCAGCGGATCACGGTCGATTACTACGGGGCGCCGACACCGCTCCAGCAGCTGGCGTCGATTGCGGTCCCCGAGCCGAGACTGCTCGTCGTCCATCCATTCGACAAGTCGACGGTCAGCGGTATCGAGCGGGCGATCCAACAGGCCGACCTGGGGCTGAACCCGACCAACGACGGATCGGTGGTCCGAATCGCCTTCCCTCCGTTGACCGAGGAGCGCCGTAAGGATTTGATCAAGCTCGTCAGGCACATGGCGGAGGAAGGACGTGTCGCGGTGCGAAACGTACGACGCCACGGCAAGGCGGAGATGGAGGCCCTCCACGGTGAGATCTCCGATGATGACATCCATCGGGGTGAGGACGAGCTGCAAAAGCTGACCGATCGCTACGTGGAGCGGATCGATGGGCTGCTGGGAAACAAAGAGGACGAGCTTCTCGAGGTGTGAATGACGGATGGAGACCGCCCCACGGGCAAGGATGCGGACAGGGACGAGGAGAGCGCCTCCGAGAAGCTGCCGTTCTCGGGAGAAGATGACAAGGCGGTCGAGGTCGACGACGGGACCCCGGACTGGGCGGCCATGGCCGGTGACGACTCAGAGCCGGGCGAGTTCACTTCGGAGGAGTACCTGAAGGGGACCACTCAGGAGTATCGAGGCCTGGCCGAGGAGGTTGAACGGGCCTCCGCCGAGGAGTGGCAGATGCAGGCGGTTGCCGCCCACCTTCCCGGCGTCGAGTCCGGTCTGGTTGGGTTCGGCGACGTCTCCGGCACCGAGTCGGAGTCGGAGGAGTCTTACGAGGCGGCCGAACAAGCGGCGAGCTCGGACCTCACGATGCGGGCAGGCTCGGCGTTGGTGATCTTCGGGGTGTTCATCGGAAGCCTCCTCCTCGGTGGCTGGTGGTTCTCGGTCTTCGTCATCCTCTTGATGGTGGTCTCGGCCGGCGAGTTCTATGCGACGATGCGCACCGACGGGCTGAGACCACTTGCACTCTTTGGGCTCGTCGGGGTTGCCTTTATGGGGGTCGGCGCCCACAACGCCGGCCCTATGGCGATCGCCGGCTGGGCGGCGGCGGCAGCGGTGGCGACGATCCTCTTCTTCTCCCTGACGCCGCGGCGAGAGGCGCTCACCAACGCAGCGGTGACCATTCTCGGCATTGCCTGGGTCGGGATGCTCGCGTTTGCGATTCTCATCGCACAGGGGCCGCATCCTGTGGCGCACATCTTCTTCCTTGTCATCGTGATCGCCGGCAACGACGTGGGTGCCTACTTCTTCGGTCGCGGCTTTGGCAAGAGGAAGCTGGCCGCCGTCGTCTCGCCCCACAAGACGGTGGAGGGCTTCATCGGCGGGCTCTTCACAGGCGCGGTCGTGGCTTCGGTGCTGGCTGTCTTCCCGCCGTGGGAGTCGGTGGGCATCGCCAAGGCCTTGGTGACCGCAGCGCTGGTGGGTGTCCTGGCTCCCATCGGCGATCTCGCCGAATCGATGGTGAAGAGAGCACTCGGTGTCAAGGACATGGGATCGGTGCTCCCCGGTCATGGAGGCATGCTCGATCGGATCGACGGGTTCTTGTTTGCGATCCCCGCGGTCTATGTCCTCTTCAGAGGTTTCGGGCTGCTGTGACCGGACCCTTGGTCGTCCTCGGGGCGACCGGTTCGATCGGAAAGCAGACGCTCGAGGTTGCGGCCAACCTCGGGCTCGAGGTAGCAGCCCTGGCGGCGAGGATGCCGTCGCCGGAGCTGGTCGAGCTCGCCAAGCGTTACCCGGGCGCCACGATCATCGTCGCCGGAGGGTCCACAGAGGAGCGTGAGCAGCTCTCCGCGACTCTGGGGCGCCCCGTCCGATACGGGTCGGAGTCGGTGCTGGAGGCGGCGGCGGCGCCGGGCTCGATCGTCGTCAACGGCATCGTCGGAGCGGCCGGCCTTCGTGCCACCGTGGCCGCCCTCGAGGCGGGTAATCGCGTGGCCCTGGCCAACAAGGAGAGCCTGGTGGCGGGGGGGCATGTGGTGAGGGCAGCACTGGAGAGACATGGTGGGGAGCTGTTGCCCGTGGACAGCGAGCACTCGGCTCTGTACCAGTGTCTCGTCGGCGAGTCGATCGACGACGTGTCGAGGCTGATCCTCACCGCATCGGGTGGTCCGTTTCGAGGGCGGACGAGGGACTCTCTACTGGGGGTCACACCCGAGGAGGCTTTGCGTCACCCCACCTGGGACATGGGCCCTCGGATCACGATCGACTCGGCGACCATGTTCAACAAGGGCCTGGAGATCATCGAGGCCCATTACCTGTTCGGGGTGAGCTACGACAGGATCGCGGTCGTCGTCCACCCTCAATCGATCCTGCACTCTGCCGTCGAGTTCCTCGACGGGTCCTGGAAAGGACATCTCGGCCACCCCGACATGCGTGTTCCGATTCAATACGCCCTCACCGCGCCCGATCGCGTGACCTCACTCGCCGATCCGTTCACACTCACCGGGCTCAGGCTCGACTTCGAGGCCCTGGATCGGGATGCGTTCCCCGCCATCGACATCGCCTATGAGGCGGGGAGGGCCGGTGGCTCGGCCCCGGCGGTGATGAACGCCGCCGACGAGATCGCGGTGGAGGCCTTTCTCCAGCGGAGATTGGGGTTCACGGGAATCGCCGAGGTCGTGGAGCGGACCCTCGAAGAAGTGGAATGGACCGAGGTGGGCACCGTAGACGACGTCGTGGCGGTGGACGCCGAAGCACGTGCGGTGGCGGCCGGGTTCATTGCAGGCGTGTGCTGATAAGGGCGGGCACCGGGTTACCGTATCCGCATGCTTGGGGGCATCGCCGCTGCCGCGGCCATCCTGTTGTTCGTCACAGCCCACGAGGCCGGTCACTTCTTCGCGGCCAAGGCGGTGGGGATGAAGGTGACCCAGTTCTTCTTCGGCTTTGGCCCCCGAATATGGTCGACGAAGAGAGGCGAGACGGAGTACGGAGTCAAGGCTCTCCCGCTCGGAGGGTATGTCCGCATCATCGGGATGAACCCTCTCGAGGAGGTGGCCCCGGCGGACCTCGGCCGCACCTATAGAGAGAAGGAGTTCTGGGAGAAATCGGTGGTTGTCCTGGCCGGAGTGGCCATGAACTTCCTCATTGCCCTCCTGATGTTCTACGGCCTGATCGTCGCCAACGGGATGAACGAGCCCATACCCGTGATCAACACCGTGGTCCCCGATTCGCCTGCCGACGAGGCCGGGTTGATGAAAGGTGACACCGTCCTCGCAATCGGAGACCAATCGGTCACCACATGGGACGACCTCACCACCATCCTGGCCCGGGGTCCGGGAGCTACGACTGTGACGATCGAGCGGGAGGGTGACTTGCTGGTGCTCGACGCGAGAACCGTCGAGAGCGACACGATCGCAGGATCCGGTTACCTCGGGGTGTCCCCCGAGGTGGAGAACATCCCGGTGGGCCCGATCCAGGGGATCGGCCTCAGCGGCCAGACGGTTTGGGGTGGGGTGGAGGACACGTTCTACTCGCTCTACCAGATGTTCCGGCCTTCGAGCCTCGCCCAATACGTCGGCGTCTTCGGCGGTGACACCGACGTGCCCGACGAGATCCGCCCGGTGAGCCCGATTGGCCTCGTCTCGATCGGCACCCAGGCCGACAATGCCTCCGGGTTCTTGGGGATCCTGGCGTACATCAACGTGATCCTGGCCACCATCAACCTCCTTCCCCTCTTCCCCCTCGACGGCGGGCACTTCGCCGTGGCGGTCTACGAGAAAGTGACTGGTCGGCAGGCCAACATGCGTCGGCTCATGCCCATCGCGGCCGCTGTGGTGGCGACCCTCTTCTTCCTCGGGTTTGTCGCCATCATCCTCGACATCGTCGACCCGATCAGCTTCGGGTAGCCGTGCGGATCTACCGTTAGGGCGTGAGCTTCATGAGACGCCAGACCCGACAGCTCCAGGTCGGCACGGTGCCGGTGGGTGGTGGCGCTCCGATAACGGTTCAGTCGATGACCACCACCAAGACCGCCGATGTCGATGGGACCCTGGCACAGGTCTATGCCCTTGCCGGTGCGGGAGCGGACATCGTGCGCATCACCTGCAACGAGGTGGAGGCGGCTCAGGGTCTTGCCGAGATCGTGCCCAGGAGCCCGGTGCCGATCATCGCCGACATCCATTACCAGTACCGGCTGGCGTTGGCCGCCATCGAGGCCGGCGTCCAGGGGCTGCGGCTGAACCCGGGGAACATCCGCAAGGAGGAGCACATCAAGACGGTTGCCCGGGAGGCCAAGGATCGCGGCCTTCCGATTCGGGTGGGGGTGAACGCGGGGTCGCTGGACAAGGACTTGTTGGACAAATATGGATCGGCGGTTCCCGAGGCTCTCGTCGAGTCGGCCCAGATCGAGATCAGATACCTCCAGGAGGTCGACTTCGAGGACATCAAGATCTCGGTGAAACACTCGAACGTCCCAACGATGGTCGACTCGTACCGGATGCTGGCCGACGCCGTCGACTACCCGCTCCATCTCGGGGTCACCGAAGCAGGACCGCCACCGGCGGGGCTGATCAAGTCGGTCGCCGGGATCGGCACCCTCCTCAACGAGGGGATCGGTGACACCATCAGGTTCTCTCTCACCGCCGACCCGGTGGAGGAGGCCAAGGCCGGTCGTCAACTTCTCGAGTTCCTCGGGTTGCGGGAGCGAAAGGGGCTGGACCTGATCGCCTGCCCATCATGTGGTCGGGCCGAGGTCGATGTCATCGAGGTGGCAACCAGGGCACAGCGCGCCTTGGAGGAGGCCAATCTCCCGATTCAGGTGGCGGTGATGGGGTGTGTCGTCAACGGGCCCGGTGAGGCTCGCGAGGCAGACATCGGGATCGCCGCGGGGCGGGGGAGGGGGCACCTGTTCATCAAAGGCCAGGTGGTGCGGGTGGTGCCCGAAGCTGAGATGGTCGACGCTCTGTTGGAGGAGGCTCAAAAACTGGTCGACGAGGGGTTGGAGGCACGGCTGGCCCATGCCGAGGCGGATGCTGCTGATATCGCGGCCGCCGATCGCCTGCAACTGATCGAGATCCAGGGGGACGCCAACCGGGCGGCCGAGCGTCGGGCGAGGGTGGCCGACGTGGCCGCTTCGGAGTAGCCCCGCCTGGCGCTCAGCTACGTCTGGAGTATGTGATGTTCCACAGGTCGGCCCAGGTCTCTCCGTCATCCTGGGTTCTCTGCCAGTCCCATCGCAGCGAGTTGTCGGCGATGTCACGGAAGACCATCCTGTTGACCACGGTGTGGCCATCCCGCTCGGTCGGGGCGGTGCGTAACTCCATTCGATCGTTCGCATAGCGACCCGTGAAGAGAAGGTAGCCGCCCGAGCTGTCCACCCATGTCTGACGCCACAAGCGAGCGGCGGGGTCGAAGACGGAGACACTGTGCCCCTGAAAGCCGCCGTCATCGGTGGAGAAGCTCTCCTCGATCCCGCAGCGGCCAAAGAGACGCTCGACATGATTCGTCCCGTTGCCGGTCTCACCCAGCCGACCACCCGTCTGCTCGGCGGGCCACGTCAGATCCCACTCACCCAGCCAGAAGTCGAACTCGCCGAACTCCGGATCAATGCATGGTGCTCGCTCCGTCATGGCTCTCCAAGCTCGGTGGTGTGGCTGCGGAGTGGCCCGAACCCTACCGAGCACCCGAGGCGACTTGTCAGAACTTCCTCAGCATGCCTGCACCCGCTGACTACCGTGCCAGACCCAATGCGCTGGTCACAGGCCTTCATACCCACTCTCCGAGACCCTCCCGCCGACGCCGAGGCGGTGAGTCACAGGCTGCTGGTCAGGGGTGGCTTCATGCGGCAATTGGCAGCGGGCTCGTACACCATGCTCCCGCTGGGGCAGAGGGTCATGCTCAAGATCGCCGACATCATCAGGGAGGAGATCGATGCCATCGGTGGTCAGGAGATGCTGTTGCCCACCCTCCACCCGGCCGAGATCTGGAAGCAGTCGGCCCGCTACGACCTCATGGGTGACAGCCTCTTCAAGCTGGTCGATCGGAAGGGCACCGATCTGGTGCTGGGCATGACCGAAGAGGAGATCTTCGCCATCCTGGCCAGCGAGCTCTTCTCCTATCGGGACCTTCCTCAGATCTGGTACCAGGTGCACACCAAGTTCCGTGATGAGCCCCGACCCAAATCCGGTCTGCTCCGGGTCCGTGAGTTCACGATGAAGGACTCATACACCCTCGACATCGACGCTCCCGGGCTCGACTCCGGGTTCGAGAAGCACTATCACGCCTACAAGCGGATCTTTGCCCGGATGGGTCTCGACGCCGTCGACGTCGAGGCCTCGTCGGGGGCGATGGGTGGCTCGGAGTCGAGGGAGTTCATCGTGCGCAGCGATGCGGGCGAAGACTGGATCGTCACCTGTGCGAGCTGTGACTACCGGGCCAACGTGGAGAAGGCGACCTCGGCCCTCACCGCGGTCGACGACGGGGAGACCTCGGTGTTGGAGCGTTTCCCGACCCCCGGGCTGCGCACCATCCACGCGCTCGCCCGGGCACACCCCGATATCGCCGCGCCCGATCGACAGGTCAAGACTCTCGTCTACTTCGTCGATGGCGAGCCCGTGCTGGCGTTGCTGCGCGGCGATCACGATCTCCAGGAGCAGAAACTGCTGGACGCCACGGGTGCGGCGGCGGCACGGCCCGGTCAGCCCGACGAGATAAGGGAGCTGCTTGGCGCCGACCCGGGCAGTCTGGGAGCCGTTGGGGTCGAGGGCATGAGGGTCATCGCCGACTCTGCGCTCGAGGGAAGGGTGAACATGACGACAGGGGCCAACGACGATGACTGGCATTTCAGGGGCGTGGACATCGCCCGTGACATACCGGTGACATCGTGGGCCGACCTGCGTGCGGTGACCTCGGGAGAGAGATGTGTCGTGGACGGGGGCGCACTCGAGTTGTGGAAGGGGATCGAGGTGGGGCACATATTCAAGCTCGGCACCAAATTCTCCGAGGCATTCGGCGCATATGTCCAGGACGAGGAGGGGCACAGCCACCCGGTCATCATGGGCTCCTACGGAATCGGCCTCGAGCGTGGCATTGCAGCCGTCGTCGAGGCAAGCCACGACGCAAGGGGGATCATCTGGCCAGTCTCGGTGGCTCCGTACGAGGTGGTCGTCACCGTCATCCGAGCCGACGACGAGGCAACCATGGCCACCGCCAACCAGCTGTACGACGGATTCGTGTCGGCGGGCGTGGATGTGCTCCTCGACGACCGCATCGAGAGACCAGGTGTCAAGTTCGCCGACTCCGAGCTGATCGGCATTCCCTATCGCGTCACCATCGGCCCCAAGGACGTCGAGGACGGCACCGCCGAGGTGACGGTGCGGGCCGACATGGCCAAGGACCAGATCGCCCTCGATGAGGTGGTTACCACCCTTGCCGACCGCATCACCCGGGCCAGGTTCGGCATTTAGGGCTGTCTCGGGCTTCGTCTTATAATCCCCTGACAACAACAGGACGCTTTTCATTCAGGTGGGCGCCTTGGGCACCCACCTGGTTTGTTGTGGAGATACGACGAATTTGACGCAAGCAACTGACCTTTGGGGCCTCGTGGAGCCGTATCTGGCCGCGGAGCGACTCGAGCTGGATGACCTCGAGCTGTCTGGCCGCGGGCGGGGTCGAGTGCTCAAGGTGACAGTCGACGGGGACCGAGTCGACCTCGATCGGCTCGCCGAGTTGTCCCGAGGCCTCTCCCGTCTCCTCGACGACGAGCCCGGGCTCCAGGATCGGTATCAGCTCGAGGTCAGCTCTCCAGGTCTCGAGCGAAAACTGCGCCGACCGTCCCATTTCATGAAGTCTGTTGGTCGCGAGGTGGTGGCGAAGACAGCCTCGGGCGACGAGCCGGTCACGTATCGCGGAATGCTCGCCGGTGCCTCCGACAGCTCGTTCACCATTGAGGCAGAGCGGGGCACCATTACCGTCCCTTACGAAGACCTGGTCAGCGCCAGGACCGTGTTCAGGTGGGAAAAGGCGCCCAAGCCAGGTCACTGAAGGAGAACCATGAAGCTCGACACGATGATGGAGGCGATCGAGGTCCTCGCCAGGGAACGGGGGGTGGCGGTGGACGCCATCCTCGATGCCTTTGCGAATGCCCTGGTCGCCGCCTACAAGCGCAGCCCGGGTGCTGCGGAAGAGGCCAGGGTGACGATCGACCCCGAGTCGGGCGAGGTCATCGTCTACGCCCAAGTGCTCGATGAGGACGGCAACGTCACCGACGAATGGGAGGACACCCCCGAGGGTGAGGCGTTTGGGCGGATCGCGGCGCAGTCGTTCAAACAGGTGATGCAGTTCAAGCTTCGTGAAGCCAAGCGCGAGAAGGTCTACGAGATGTACGAGGGCCGAGAGGGTGATCTCGTCACCGGGATCGTCCAGCAGGTCGACTACCGATCGGTGATCCTCGATCTCGGCGACGCCGAGGCGATCCTGCCCGGTAGCGAACGTATCCCCTTTGAGCGACTGGACCGGGGCAACAGGGTCAAGGCCCTGATCCTGGAGGTGCGCAACGAGGCCAAGGGCGCCCAGATAGTGGTGTCACGCAGCCACCCCGATCTCGTTCGCCGTCTCCTCGAGCTGGAGGTCCCCGAGCTCAGCGACGGAACGGTCGAGATCGTCAGCATCGCCCGTGAGCCCGGGCATCGCACCAAGATCGCGGTGATATCGCACGATCCCAATGTCGACCCCAAGGGCGCCTGTGTCGGTGCGCGAGGATCTCGGGTTCGTCAAGTTGTCAACGAGCTCCGCGGGGAGAAGGTGGATGTGGTCCAGTGGCGTGACGACGTGGCCATGTTCATCGCCGAGGCTCTCGGCCCGGCCAAGGTCAAAGAGGTCCACATCGATGAGGAGGAGAAGACCGCCGATGTGGTCGTCTCGGAGCATCAGCTGTCTCTCGCCATCGGTAAGGAAGGGCAGAACGCGCGGCTGGCGGCGCGTCTCTCCGGCTACAAAGTCGACATCCGCTCTGACGCCGAGGGTGCCGAGGAGCCCGCTCCCGCCGTCGAGGACACCATCGCGATGTCAGACAATGAGGATGCCGTCCCAGAATCCGATGCCGACACCGAGAGTGAGTGATCGTTGAATGAGGGTTTATGAACTCGCCCGCGAGCTGGGGATCGACTCCAAGGAGGTCCTGGAGCATGCCCTGGAGCTCGGTCTAGAGGTCAAGACCGCCTCTTCCGGCCTCGACGACGACAGTGCCGAGCTCCTCCGCCTCGCTTTTGCCCCCGAGGTGGAGACCGTCGAGCAAGCTCTCGAAGCGGGGCCGACCGAGGTCGCTCCCGCCCCGGAAGCAGTCGAGCCTCCGCGACGGGCCGAGGTCGACATCGCATCGATCCCGGAGGGTGCCACCGTGGCCGAGTTCGCCGCGGCGATCGGCCAACCTGTCGCTGAGGTAGTCAAAGCGTTGCTCAACAGAGGCACACCCGCCGGAGCTGGCCAGACCATGCCCGCCATGGCGATCGACGAGATCGCCGAGGGCTTCGGCTACATCATCGAGGTGGAGGAGGCTGCACCAGCTCCCGTGGTGGCTATGCAGCCAGAGTTCGAGGACGATGAGAGCGACCTCACCACACGCTCTCCGGTGGTGACCGTGATGGGCCACGTGGACCATGGGAAGACCACGCTGCTCGACACGATTCGCAAGGCACATGTGGTCGAAGCCGAGGAGGGTGGCATCACTCAACACATCGGCGCATATCAGGTGGACGTCAACGGGCGTCGAATCACCTTCATCGACACCCCCGGTCATGAGGCTTTCACCGCTCTTCGCGCCCGTGGCGCCAACATCACCGACATCGTCGTCCTGGTGGTTGCGGCCGATGACGGTGTGATGCCACAGACCGTCGAGGCGATCTCCCACGCCCGGGCTGCAGGTGTGAAGATGATCGTGGCGGTCAACAAGATGGATGTCCCCGGGGCCGATCCGCTTCGGGTCCGGACCGAGTTGACCAACCAGGGTGTGATCACAGAGGCGCTCGGTGGCGACGTTCCCTCCGTCGAGCTCTCCGCACTGACCGGCGCAGGTGTGAACGAGCTCCTCGAGGTCATCGACCTCATCGCCCAGCTCGAGGACTACCGGGCCAATGCCAAGGCGGCGGCGTCCGGTGTAGTCGTGGAGGCGCAGCTCGAACGTGGCCGCGGCCCGGTGGCCACCGTGATAGTCCAGCGCGGCACCCTGAGACAGGGAGACGCATTTGTCGCCGGCCCGATCGCGGGCCGAGCCCGTGCGCTTATGGACGATCAGGGTGGGCGTGTCGAACAGGCAAAGCCCTCCGACCCGGTTCAGATCATGGGCTGGGACGATGTGCCCGCCGCCGGGGACTATTTCGAGGTCTTGACAAACGACCGGGAGGCCAGAAGGGTCGCCGCCGAGCGCCAGGACAGCGATCGGGCCGAAGCCCATGTCGCGCCGTCTGCCCGGGACCGTCTCGAGGGGATGCTCGAGCAGCTGCGCAGTGAGGAGGCCACGCTCAACGTCATAATCAAGGCCGACGCCCAAGGCTCGCTGGAGGCGCTGCGCGAGTCGATCGCCAAGATCGGGCGTGAGGGCGGGAAGATCCAAATCGTGCACACCGCCGTCGGCGGGATCAATGAGAACGATGTGACCCTCGCCGAGGTGACCGAAGCAGTCATCGTCGGCTTCAACGTCCGTCCCGAGCCCAAGGCCCGACAAGCGGCCGAGGAGGCAGGCGTCGAGGTCCGGACCTACGGCATCATCTATGAGCTGCTCGATGAGATCGAACAGCTCCTGGTAGGACAGCTCGCCCCGAAGCGGGAGGAAGTCGTCCTGGGCACCGCCGAGGTGCGTGCGACGTTCAAGGTGCCACGCGCCGGGACGGTCGCCGGCTGTTACGTGATCGAAGGCGTGGTCCAACGTGGCGCCAAGGCGAGACTGCTGCGGGACGGAGTCGTCATCCACGACGGTGTGATCTCCTCGCTCAAGCGGTTCAAGGACGATGTGCGCGAAGTCCAATCGGGGTTCGAGTGCGGCATGGGTTTCGAGGACTACAACGACATCAAGGATGGCGATCACATCGAGGTCTATGTGGTCCGTGAGGTCGCTCGCACCTAGGGAGGGTCGTCGATGAGTGACCGCATGTTGCGGGTCAACTCGATCTTGCGAGAGGTTCTCGCCGACGAGATCGAGCGGATGAGCGACTCCCGGCTGGAGCTGGTGTCGGTGACGGCAGTCGACACGTCCCCCACACTTCGACACGCCACCGTCTACATAGACGTCCTCGGCAAGGACAGCCAAACCCATGCGCTCGCCGCCCTCGGGGGCGCGGCCAAACGTCTGCAGTCGGTCATCGGCCGTGAAGTCCGGATGAAGTACACACCGACCCTCGAGTTCGCCATCGATCCTGGCATCTTGGGCGGCGAGCGGATCGAGGAGATCTTGCGCTCCCTCGAAGAGGAGGAGTGATGGAGAACCGGACGGTCCTCGAGCAAGCCGCTGCCGCCATCGCAGGGGCCGGCGACGTGGCCCTTGCGTGCCATGTCGGGCCGGACGGCGACGCGCTCGGCTCGATGCTCGGTCTCGCCATCGCGGCGTCGAACCAGGGCAAGAAGGTGGTGGCCAGCTTCGGGTCACCATTCGTCGTCCCACACAGCCTCTCCTTCCTGCCCACGGACCTGCTGGTTGCCCCGGGTGACTTCCCGGCGTCCCCCGAATTGATGGTCCTGCTCGACGCAGGCTCTGCGGAGCGGGTCGGAGAGCTGGCCAAGAATGCCGATGCGGCAGGGACGGTCGTGGTGCTCGATCATCACGTGACCAATTCGGGTTTCGGCGACATCGCGGTGATCGACCCGGCGGCGGCCGCCACCGGGGAGATCGTCTATGACATCCTCCGCATACTTGGCTGGGAGATGACACCTGACATCGCGCTCTGTCTCCACACCGCCCTGGTCACCGACACCGGCAGGTTTCAGTACTCCAACACCACGCCGCAGGCCCTTCGGATCGCGGCCGACCTGGTGGCCGCAGGCGCCCAGCCCAGTCTCATCGGGCGTCATGTGTATGAAGAGGCGCCATTTGGCTATCTCAAGGCCGCAGCCACGGCGCTGGGAAGGGCACGGCTCGACTCCGAGCGCGGTGTCGTGTACACCTGGCTCACCGACAGGGACATCGAAGAGTCGAACGTCACCTGGGACGACACCGAGACTCTGATCGACCTGATCCGTTTGGCGGCAGAGGCAGACACCGCGGTCCTCGCCAAAGGTCACTCCGACGGGAGGGTGAAGGTCAGCTTGCGATCGCGCGGCGGCACCGACGTTGGTGCGCTCGCCGCCGCAATGGGCGGTGGTGGTCATCGGCTCGCGGCAGGCTTCACCGTCGATGCGGGCGTCGAGGACGTCATAACCAAGGTCCTCGAGGCGGTCGAGGACTACCGGTGAGGCGGGGCTTCCTCGTCGTCGACAAGCCACCTGGCATCACTTCGAATCAGGTGGTCGGCATCGTCAAGAAGGCCACGGGGATCAAGAAGGTTGGCCACGCCGGGACCCTCGACCCGATGGCGACCGGGGCACTCGTGCTCGCCGCGGGACGGGTCACGCGGCTCATCCGTTATATCCAGGATCTGCCAAAGGAGTATCTGGCCACGGCATTGTTCGGGGTCGCCACCGACACCTTGGACGCCGACGGGGCCGTGCTCACACGAGAGCCGATGGACATCACGATCGAGGACTTGCACGACCTCGTGCCCCGTTTCACCGGGACGATCATGCAGGTGCCGCCGATGGTCTCTGCGCTCAAGAGAGATGGCCGTCGCCTCTATGAGCTCGCTCGCGCCGGAGAGCTCGTGGAGCGGGAGGCTCGTGCCGTCCGGATAGATGAGCTCGAGATCCTCTCCGTGGGGGCGTCGCCGTACCCTGAAGTCGAGTTCAGGGTGGTGTGCGGGAAGGGCACTTACGTCCGGTCGCTGGCCGATGATATGGCCGCAGTGTTGGGAGGTGCTGCTCATCTCACCGCACTGCGCCGGAGCCGGATTGGCTCGCATCGGGCGGGTCATGGCGTGACGATCGACGATATCGAGAACTGGGAGGGCTACTTCCTGACGCCGGCCCAGGCCCTTCGCGACCTTCCTGTGGTTACGGTGGACCAGGCGACGATTCAAGGGGTCCGCAATGGGATGAGGTTCGTGGGCGGGCCGATCGTCTCGGGGCCTGTTGATGTCTCATTCTGTGTGATCGGCCCCGACGGCGAGCTGGCGGCCGTCTACCGTCGGGTGGGCGACCGTGCCGAGCCGGAAGTGGTGCTGCCCCTGTGAACGTGATGGATGCCCCATGGACGAGCTGGGAGCAGGTGCCCGAGCCCACGGCGGTGACGATCGGTGTGCTCGATGGCGTTCATCTGGGTCACCGCGCCCTTATCGCCAACCTCGATGACTCGCTCTCACGGACGGTGCTGACCTTCGAGCCGCACCCCGTCGAGGTGCTGAGGCCGGGGACGCCGCCACGTCTCATAACCACGATCGACGAGCGCGTTGCCCTTCTCGATGCGCTCGGGGTCGACAGGGTCGGAGTCCTCGACCTGGCGGAGATCAAGGAGCAGGCGCCCACCTCGTTCGTGCGAGACGTGCTCGTCGACAAGCTGAATGTCGCCCAGATGGTGGTTGGAGACGACTTTCGCTTCGGCAAGGATCGAACAGGCGATATCGACCTCCTGTTCCGTCTTGGCGAATCTCTCGGTTTCGTCGTCGATCCAATCGGGTTGATCGCCGATAGCACCGGGAACGTCTCGTCGAGTCGGGTACGCGAGCTCATCGAGGCGGGGGAGGTGGCCGATGCGGCTCTTCTCCTGGGCTCCAGGTTCACGGTGACCAACACAGTCATCGACGGAGACAAGAGAGGCCGCCAACTCGGTTTTCCCACTGCCAACATCTCCCCTCCCCGTCGCAAGGTGATCCCCGCTGCCGGCGTCTACGCATGCTTCGCCCGGCTCGGGGATGACACACTCGGCGCCGCGGTCAATGTCGGGTTTCGTCCCACATTCGACGGCAGCACCCTCCTGATAGAGGCCTTTCTGCTCGATTTCGACGCCGATGTCTATGGCCGGAGCCTCACTCTCGAGTTCGTCGAGTATCTGAGACCGGAATTGAGATTCGACGCGGTCACGGCATTGGTGGACCGTATGCGCGAGGATGTGGCGGAGACGAGGAAGATCCTCGGATCGGTGGAGACTCGAATATGAGTAGATGTCCGAAGCTGTTACAGTCGATGATGATCCCCCACCACTTCGGATTCAGCGCGCAATGAGGACAACTACTGAGATTGTTGAGGAGTTCGGCACCCATGGGAGCGACACAGGCTCACCAGAGGTCCAGGTGGCTCTGCTCACCGAGCGGATCAACCAGCTGACCGAGCACCTTCGAGACCACAGGCACGACCACCACAGTCGTCGCGGCCTGTTGCTGATGGTCGGCAAGCGCCGGAGGCTTCTGGACTATCTGCGTCGTGAGGACGTGGAGAGGTACCGAAGCCTCATTGCCAAGCTGGGTCTGCGGCGCTGAGGGATTCGTGAGGAGCGGTCTGGCCGCCCCTCATGTTACGGGGCAGCTTGCCCATCGAAATAAGGGCCAGGAATGGCCCATGGAGACGAGCCACGTCGGTTGTCAGTGGTGATACCTTGCCATCGCGAGGCATGACTACTGCCAACGGGCGCGGCTCCAGACAAAGTAAAAGGAGCACATAGTGCCCGAAACCTCTGTACGAGGCATCATCGGCGGCAAGGAGCTCGAGCTGAGCACCGGCAAGTATGCCGGTCAGGCCGACGGCGCCGTCGTCGCCACCCTGGGTGGGACCGTCATGCTGGTCACAGCCACAGCCAACAAAACGATGCGGGAGGGCATCGACTTCTTCCCTCTCACGGTCGACTTCGAGGAGCGCATGTACTCGGTTGGCCGGATTCCCGGTTCGTTCTTCCGACGTGAGGGACGTCCCTCGGAGCAGGCGATCCTGACATGCCGTCTCATCGACCGCCCCCTGCGCCCGTCGTTCAGAGACGGCTATCGCAACGAGACCCACGTGGTGGTCACGTCATTGTCGGTCGATCAGGAGAACCCCTTCGACGTGGTGGCGCTCAACGGAGCCTCCGCCGCCTTGTCGGTGAGCCCAATTCCGTTCGAGGGCCCGATCGGCGGTGTCCGGCTTGGTCTCAAGAAGGGCGAATGGATCGCGTTCCCCACGGAAGCCGACCTCGACGAATCCGTTTTCGAGTTCGTCGTCGCCGGGCGTCGCAACGACAACGGCGAGATCGACATAGTCATGGTCGAGGCGGGAGCGACCGAGAACGGGCTTCGTCTGGTGGCCGAGGGCGATCAGCCCTCGGATGAGGACGCCGTTGCGCGAGGTCTGGAGGAGGCCAAGACCTACGTCGCACAGCTCATCGACCTCCAAACCGAGCTTGTCTCCAAGGTCGTGATCCCGTCACTCGAATGGCCGCAAGCCGTCGATTACACCGACGAGATCCTTGGCCGGGTCGAGGCCGCCGCCGGCTCCAAGATCGGGCCGGTGCTCGCGATCGCAGACAAGCGTGAACGCCAGGACGCCGAGACCGAAGCGCTCGAAGCCACGATTGCCGAGCTTGGGATCGCCGGGGACGACGAAATGACGTTGGCACAGGCAAAGCACGCCTTCAAGACCGTATTCAAGAAGATGGCCCGCGCCCGGGTCGTCACCGAGGGCGTCCGTCTCGATGGGCGCGGTGTCTCCGACATTCGCCCGCTGACCATCGAGGTCGGGTCGATCGAGCGTGCCCATGGGTCGGCCATGTTCCAGCGCGGCGAGACCCAGGTGCTCAACGTTTCGACGCTGGGGATGCTCAAGATGGAGCAGATGCTCGACACCCTCGACATCGCCGATTCGAAGCGCTACATGCACCACTACAACTTCCCACCGTTCTCGACGGGTGAGGCCGGCTTCATGCGCGGCCCCAAGCGGCGTGAGATCGGCCATGGTGCCCTCGCCGAGAAGGCACTGCTGCCCGTGATCCCGACGTCGGACGAGTTCCCGTATGCGCTGCGCCTCGTCTCAGAGGTCCTCGCCTCCAACGGCTCGTCGTCGATGGCATCGGTCTGTGCATCGAGCCTCTCGCTGATGGACGCGGGTGTCCCGGTCAGGGCAGCCGTGGCAGGAGTAGCCATGGGCTTGATCCATCAGGACGGCAAGTACGTCACCTTGACAGACATCCTCGGAGCCGAGGACGCCCTCGGAGACATGGACTTCAAGGTCGCTGGCACCGCCGATGCGATAACGGCCCTTCAGTTGGACACCAAGATCCAGGGTCTGCCCTCGGAGGTGCTCAAGGGTGCTCTCGACAGGGCACGCGAGGCACGCCTCTTCATTCTCGACGCAATGTCCGCGGTCATCGCGGCACCGCGTGCGGAGATGAACAAGTGGGCTCCTCGCATCGAGTCGGTCGAGATACCGAAGGACAAGATCGGCGAAGTCATCGGCCCCAAAGGTGCCATCATCCGTGAGCTCGAAGAGCAGACTGGTGCCAGCATCGAGATCGAGGAGGCCAACGGCGTGGGCATCGTGCGCATCGCCTCCAACGACGGTGAGGCGCTGGCGGCGGCCAAGGAGCGTGTGATTCAGATCGCGTTCCCACCCGAAGCCGAGATCGGCGCCGAATACGAGGGCAAGGTGGTGAACATCACCAAGTTCGGTGCCTTCGTCAACATCCTGCCCGGGCGTGACGGTCTGCTCCACATCTCCCGTCTCGACGGATCCAAGCGGGTCGAGAGGGTCGAGGACTACCTCTCCGAAGGCGACCAGGTCAGGGTCAAGGTTCGTGAGATCGACCGTGGGAAGGTGAGCCTCGAGCTCGTCGAAGCCCTCCCCGGCGCCACCCTCCCCAGCAGCGAGGCATCACCCAATGGTGGTGACCGGAGCCGCGGCGGCGACCGCGATGCCCGTGGCGGTGACCGGGGTGGCCGTGGCGGTGACCGGGGTGGCCGTGGCGGCGACCGGGGTGGCCGTGGTGGTGACCGGGGTGGCCGTGGTGGTGACCGCAGTGGTGACCGCAGTGGTGACCGCAGTGGTCGTCAGCGCGAGGATCATGCTCGTGCCCGCAATGACGACCAGCAGAAGTCGGGGGGCCGTCGCAAGGCTGCCAAGAGCTTCTCGGAGACCTTCGAGCAGATGCCGGAGTAGGCCAGTCCGCTGGCATGTGGAGAAGGGGCCGGTCTATGACCGGGCCCTTCTCTGTTTCTCCGTACAATCTCAGGGAGTCTGGGATGAGGATTGGAGCGCGATGCCGGTAGAGCTCGACGGCCAGGTGAAGATGCGAGGCGACACCGGGCCTGGTGTCGCGGTTCGTGTCAGCGTCGGGGATGGCCGGCTGCGGCTGGTGACCGGTGACGAGTTGGTCGGTGAGTGGGCGGTCGCCGACATCGGCATCCATGCCCTCAATGAGGGCTTCGCCCTGCGTGCCGAGGGTGAGGAGTTCATACTCCACACCGAGGACGATGCGGCTCTGGCCGAGGAGTTCCATCTCGCCGCCGCCACGCCACGTCTCGCCCGTCAGCTCGCGGCGCGGCACAACCCGGACGAGCGGCCATGGCCCGAGGAGCCCGAACCGATCCCATCCAACCTGCCAGCAGTCGGCTTCGCAGTCGCCGGGGCCCTCATCATCTTGGGAGGCACGTTCCTCAACATCGCTCCAGGCGGTGGCGGCACCCCCGCACCTCAGGACGGGGCCGAGATCGCCGGGTTCGACTTCTGGCTCGTGTTCATCATTGGTGGTGTGCTGATGATCGCCGCAGCCTTCGTGATGACGATCGGCGCCGGCATGGCCCGCTTGTTGGCGGCGGTCATCCTCATCGGGATGATCACCGCGTTCGGCCTTGCGGTCAGCGGTGCCGACCCCGACGCTGGTCAGCTGACGGCCTTTGGCTTCATCGCCGGCGGGCTGGTCATCGGTGTGGCCGTCCTGTTCAGCGGGGGTCTTCGCCTGTACGAGTAATCGGTACCTTTCCGAGTATGCCCGAGCTGCCCGACATCGTCGTCTACATCGAGGCGCTGGAGAGGCGAGTGTTAGGCGAGGTGGTCACCAACGTCAGGGTGGCCTCGCCCGCCGTCATGCGGACCTATCAGCCGGCCTACGGCGCGCCGGTGGGGCGACCGGTCTCGGAGCTGCGCCGGGTCGGCAAGCGGATCGTCCTGGTGTTCGACGAAGACCTGTACCTGGTCATCCATCTCATGGTGGCGGGAAGGCTTCGCTGGGAGGCTGCGGGGAAGCCGATTCCCAAGAAGGTCGGTTTGGCCGCGGTCGACTTCACGAGCGGGAGCCTCATCCTCACCGAGCAGGGCACGCACAAGAGAGCCGGGATCTGGATGGCGGACAGCTGGGAGGGGGTGACCCGACTCGACCGTGGTGGCGTCGAGCCTCTCGAGATCACGGCCCGAGAGTTCGCACATGCCATCCGTTCGGAGAACCGAACCCTGAAGAGGGCCTTGACCGATCCCCGGATCCTGTCCGGGATAGGCAACGCCTACTCGGACGAGATCCTGTGGAGGGGCCGTCTCTCGCCGGTGAAGAGGACGTCTCAGCTGAGTGACGAGGAAGTCGACCGT
Source organism: Acidimicrobiia bacterium (assembly GCA_036396635.1). GTDB lineage: Bacteria > Actinomycetota > Acidimicrobiia > Spongiisociales > ZC4RG35 > JANQRA01. Next base: position 15,065 of record DASWKM010000172.1, on the reverse strand, counting down.
CTTCACGAGGCAATGGTCACCTCGCTCGATGAGTGGACCCACCGGCTTCGTGACGAGGTGGGGGAGGGATGGCCTACCAAGGTCACCGCGTTTCGTGACGACATGGCGGTCCATGGCAAGTTCGGCGAACCCTGCCCGCGCTGTGGGTCGAAGGTCCAGCGCATCGTCTACTCGTCCAATGAGACCAACTACTGCGCCACATGTCAGACGGAAGGGAAGCTGTTGGCGGATCGCTCGCTGTCCCGGCTGCTCAAGGAGGACTGGCCCAAGACACTCGAGGAGCTGGAGGAGGGTTAGGCCCTCGTGGCCCGTCTCGTAAGTACTTGTGGCGTCTCTCCGGCCCTCGACGCCCCTGGCTGCGTCGACTGCTCGCCGCAGCACCCCGGCTGCGACTGTGCGCTTCTCCTTGCCAGATGACGCCGTTGGCTCGGAGACACGCGCACACTATTTACGCGACAGACCACTGGCCCCGAGGTTGGCGACGCCCTTGCGCTCCATCTGCCCCCAGTGGCGCGTCCTCTTGCCCCCGAACACGGCACGGATGCGCCAGAGCACCGTCATCTGGCGAAGGCCAAAACTCTCGATCATGGCGATCACGATCAGGCGGGAGGTGTCTTCCGGGCCGGTATAGAAACCGTATGGCTCGTCGAGCCACAGTGCGACCAGCGAGTTCATCAACCCGGCCCCGAGGGCGAGGAGAAGCATCAGCACGACTGTCTCGGTGTTCAGCGCCCCCAGGGCATATGCCAGCGGAAGCATGACCCAGCCGGTCACCTCGAGGATGGGGGCCAGGAACTCGAAGAGAAAGAACCCGGCCCACGTGACCATTCCCAGGGCGCCATACCTCGGGTTGAAGGTCATGGGGAGAAAGTCTCGAGTGGCGGTCATGAGACCGCGGTGCCAACGTATACGTTGACGCCTCAACACCCGAACGTTGTCGGGCACCTCGGTCCACAGAACGGCCGATGACTCATAGACGATCCGGTAGGGGATCCCTTTGTCTCGATGGTGCCGGTGGAGCCTCATCGTGATGTCGAGATCTTCGCCGAGATGGCCTCTCTTGTAGCCACCGACCTCGAGGAGGGCGGATCTCTTCCAGATGCCAAAGGCTCCTGAGACCAGGGGCAGGGCGGACATCGCCGACCATCCCGGGCGGCTGGCCAGGAAGGTGCGCATATACTCGAGCACCTGCATCCGTGGGATCATCCGACGGGGCACGCTGGCGCTGATCAGATGTCCCAGCTCGACCCGACTCCCGTTGAGTGGCCTGATGTTGCCACCGACACCGATCGTCCTCTCCCGGTCCTCCACCACCCTCTGCATGCCACGAACCAGCGCCGCCGCATCCATGACGACATCGGCATCGGTGCAGAGGACGTATGGGTAGCGAGCCGCGTTGATCGCTGCGTTCAAGGCGTCGGCCCGGCCCCCGTTCTCTTTGTCGATGACTGTGATGTCGACAGCACCACGTCCCCGGTAGAAGGCGCGAATGCGCGCGGTCTCGATGTCCGGGCGGTAGGGGATCCGCACCTTCTCGAGGCGAAAGGCCGCAATGAGCGCCTCGAGGGTGCCATCGGTGGAGCCGTCGTTCGTCACCACTATCTCGAACCTCGGATAGCCGACGATCGATATCGACCTGACCGAGTCGACGATGCCGGCGACCTCGTTGTATGCGGGTATCAAGATCGAGATCGGAGGCGAAGTCTGGCTCGACAACATCTCGTTGACTCTCCCGAACCGCCTGGTGTGGTAGGTGCGACGAAGTACGTAGCCGGATAGCAGGGCGAGCGCGAACATGTAGACCTGCAAGATGACGTAGTACGCGACCGTGCCGTAGCCGATCCACTTGATGATCTCGGGGGTCATCCCGGCACCACCAGCTCGGACTGGATGAACCCGATGAGCTCGAGGTCCTCATCGGTCGGCACACCCTCTTCGATGCGTTGACGGGCCGCTATGACCTCGCCGGCGTCGGCGAGGGCCTCGGCGGCCGCATCACGGGCGAAAGGGTCGGCCGATCGTATCGCGGCGTGCAGCCGGCGGATCCCCTCGGGGTACTTGGACAGACCCTGGGCGGCGTTGCGACGAACCCACCAGTTGGAGTCAATCAACCCCGAGGACAGAGCGGGGAGTGAGCGCGGGTCACCCACCTTGGCCAGGGCGGTGGCGGCCTTGGCCCGAAGCCGCCAGTCCTCGGCGGTGAACATCTTCTCCAGGGACTCGAATGCGAGTGGTACACCGAGGACTCCGAGGGTCTCGATGGCGGCGAGCTTGATCTCGATATCGGATGCCCTCCCGAGTATGTCGATGAGAGGCGTGACGGCGTCCCGGTCGCCCAGGTTGGCGAGGGTTCGGATTGCCGCTGCCGAGCCCGGTGACTCGAACCGATGATTCACCCTGATATAGGCGATCAGCGGCCATGTCGCTTTCGAGCCAAACGAGAGAAGCGTGTCCTCGAACCGGGATCGGACCCATGGGTTCTCGACGCTGAACCGATCGACGATCGCATCGATGGCAGGCGTCCAGTGCATGCGGGCGAGCCCGCGGGCGGCCTGGATTCGGATCTCGGGCTCGCGATCACCGAGGTGATCCATCAGGACCGGGGCAAAGGAGTCGTCTGCCACCTCGGCGAGCGCCACTGCCGCTCTGAGCCGGCGCGTGACGAAGAACCGACCCCTGAGCCGGCGGGCGTACCCCTCCATGACCCCAAAGCGCCCGACGAACGTGGCGAGCTCGTCGGACTCTGGGCCGATCACCGAGGTGCGGATGTCGATCAGCGCGTCGAGGAATGCCTGATCCTCGGCGACGCGTGGACCGAGATCGACCCTGAGGTCGGGAGTGGTCAGGCCGCGGCTCAGCAAGGCCAGATACTTGGCTCGTCGCCGATAGTGAGCGAGCTGGCGTCTCTGGTGAATCCGCTTCCCGACGATCAATGAGGACAACAGCAGACCGCTCACGATGTAGACGACGAGGACCGCGATCCTGAGGAGCTCGATTCCATTCATTACTTCCCATCAATGATCGGAAGTCTGAGGCTCGCTATTTAGGAATCGCGCTCAGAGGGGAATCTCTGCTTGACGCGCGCCATCAGCTCGTTGAGCCGGAACGGCTTGCGAACGAAATCGACCGCACCCACCTCGAGACTGCTGACAACGGTCCGATCGTCATCCACGCCGGACAGGACGATCACGGGCACCTCGATCCCCTCCGATCGCCAACGCTCGATTATCTCGAGACCGAGCAGCCCAGGCATCAGATGGTCGAGGATGACGAGGTCGACGTTCTCGCTCTTGCCCAACTCGTAGGTGTCAAACCCGTTCCGAGCGATGAGGACCTCGTACCCACCGGCGGTGAGGGCGGTCTCGAGCAGGGTCGTGATGGTGTCCGAGTCGTCGGCGACGAGTATTCGCTTGGGCGCGGCCTGATTCAATCGGGAACCTCGGCCGACAGCCTAACCCTGACTAGACACTCGGTGGTTGCGGTCAGATCTTGATCTGGCGCGCTCCGATGAAGGCCACGGCAAAGGCGGCATACGAGATGAGGGCTGCGATCACCGTTAGGGCATCCTCATAGAAGCCTTCCTCTATGGCTCCGATGACATCGAACACGCCTATCAAACCGAGGGCATAACCCACGACCTTCATGATGACGGGGACCTGTTGGACCCTCGCCACGCTCTCCGGGTTCAAGCGGGGCACGATCACAACCACGGTCGCCAGCAGGACTGTCAGAATGCCCAGGCCGTAGTCGTCCAGGATCACGTCGAAGAGGAGCCACACGGCCAGGAGAACTATCCCGCCAAGGGCGACAAGGCCCTCACCACTGGTGAAATCGGCGGCCCCGGCCATGGCGGGCCGTTCGCCTTCTGGTTTCATCATCTCTCTGGGCTCGGGGGTGGGCTCCTCGAATGGGCCCATTCCTTCGTCTGTCATCACATCTCCTCACGCCGCATCTCGGCACCCCCGACTCTATCCATCGGTGGACGACGCTGTCGGTCTCAGCAGGCGCCCCCTTGCCATCGAACATATGTTCGGTATGATGGGTTGCCCGAACCCGGGGGTTCAGGATTGGAGTCAGTTTGGGCATCAAAGGCGTTTCTGCGGCGGACATCGCAGCACCGATACCCGGGCAGCGGAGCGATCAAGGTCTCTTGAACCTGCAACCCGGTCGGATAACGGAGCTGGTCGGTGTCCCCGGCACGGGGCTGACCCGGCTTGGCATGAAACTGCTCGCCCCCCATTCACGCATGGCGCCGGTGGTGGCGCTCGACTCGAGGGGGTGGATCTCACCCGCGGCTGCATGGGAGACGGGTGTCATCTCCGAGCGTCTGGTGGTGGTCCGGTGTGAAGATCCGATTCTCTGGCCAAAGGTGACCGCGGCGCTCCTCGAAGGGGTTCAGGCGATGTACGCAGAGGTGCCAAAGAGCATCAGGGAACCGGACCTGAGACGTCTGGCCGCTCTGGCGCGGGCGAGACGGGTCGCCGTGGCGATGAGGTCGATCGGCAGCGGGCTGCCTGCCGGTGTGGCCTATTTGAGACTGCGGGCGCTTGGCGTCACCTGGGAAGGGACTGACCATGGCCACGGGAGGCTGACTAGACGACGTCTCGTGCTGGAGGCGACCGGGAAGGGGGCCAGTGGGGTGGCACGACGATTCGAGGTGGAGGATGAAGGTACGGACACTGTGCGTGTGGTTTCCGATGTGGTCGTTGACCAGGCCAGACGCACCGTCGGATGAGCCGGTCCTGATTGTCGACGATCGGGTGACCGGTGCCACCGGGGAGGTGCTGGCAGCCGGTGTCACATTGGGGATGCCACGTCGTGAGGCGGAGGCACTGGCTCCCTTCGCCACAGTGATGACACGGGACCTGGGAGATGAGACCCGACGTTTCGAGCCGGTCGTTGCCGGTATCGAGGACCTGGTGCCCAGGGTGGAAGTGGTGGCACCCGGGTTGGTGTATGTGCCGATGTCGGGAGCTGTCCGTTTCTATGGGGGAGAGGAGGAGCTGGCCGGGAGGGTGGTCAAGGAGTTGGACCGCTTGATCGGTGCCCGTCGTGGTGGGGAGGCGTTGGTGGGTGTCGCCGATGGCCCCTTTGCCGCCCGTTGGGCGGCAGCCACGGCCACGGTGGGCGAGCCGCGGATCGTCACAGACACCATCGCCTTTCTCTCACGTCTCGATCTCGGCACACTCCGGGAGTCACTGGGTGGTGAGGAGGTGGTCGACACTTTTCGCTGGCTGGGGGTCAACACACTCGGCGATCTGGCACGTCTTCCTCGGGAGACGCTGGCTTCAAGGTTTGGCAACCCCGGTGTCCTGGCCCATCGGCTCGCCAGTGGTGAGGATCGTCTGGTCGACCCTCGTGCCATCCCCCATGAGTTCGGCGTGGAGATGTCATTCGAGGACCCACTGGAGAGCCTGGATGCCGTGGCCTTCGCCGGCCGCAATCTCGGCGAGAAGCTGCTGCGGCGGCTTCGTCCCGCCGGTGTCGCACCTCATACCGTGACCATCAGCGCCGAGGCGGCCAATGGTCATGCCCGGACCAGGGTCTGGCGGTCCGCCGATCCCTTCACGGAGAGTGCATTGACCGATCGAATCCGTTGGCAGCTCCGGGCATGGGTGGAGACCGCCGGTGTTCCGGGAGGAATCGCCCGTTTGAGCATCGTCCCCTCCGATCTCTCCGGTGAGGGTCATCAGCTTGGCCTGCTCACTGATGAGTCTTCGATCATCGAAGCCGAGCGTGCCCTCGCCCGCGCCCAGGCGCTGCTCGGCCCCGATGGCGTGCTCCATGCGCGTGCTCAGGGGGGCCGCATGCCGGCCGAGCGCGTGGCCTGGTCACGGTGGGGTGAGCCGGAGAGCCCGCTAGACCGTGACTCCGAATCCCCCTGGCCCGGCGCCACCCCGGCTCCATCACCCGCCCTGGTGCCACCCCGGCTCGACCCCATCGAGGTGGAGTGGGATGGTGGGATGCCCGCCAGGGTCAGGCTTGGCTCGAGATGGGAGCCGGTGCTCACCTGGAGTGGCCCCTGGCGGTTGAGTGGTCGTTGGTGGGCGGGGGAGCGCGATGCCGACCGGTATCAGCTGGTCACCTCGGTCGGTGCCCTTCTCTGCGTCGTGGCCGAGGGGCGAGCCTTCCTTGCCGGGGTCTACGACTGAGGTGGACCGTTCTGTGCAGCCAGATGCTCACATGTGACGCGTGCCGCATCAGGAACGCGGATCAGCCCACCTGGCCGCCCAGGTCGCTGACCCGCTTCGCGACGATCTCCCTAACCCGGTCGCGTAGACCGTCGGCGTCCGGCGCGGTCATGCCCTCGGTCTCGATGGGGGCATCGACGACGGCGGTCACCAGCCCGCCGCGGAACCACGGCTTGCCGGGGACGGCAGCCTCGTATGTGCCGTGGATCGAGAGTGGGAGCACCGGGAGCTGGCTGGCGATCGCCATGGTGAACGCCCCTTTCTTGAATGGTCTCATCACGCCGTCGCGTGGCCTGGTCCCCTCCGGGTAGATGATCAGGCTTCGTTTGTGCTCGATGAGCTCTCGGGCCTGCCGGTTGACCGAGGCGTGAATCGACGACCTTGCCGCCCGATCCACTTCGATTATGCCGACCGCCCGCATCGCCTGAGCGAGCAGGGGGATGCGGAACAGCTCTTTCTTGGCCAGGTAGCGGATCGGGACCGGCACCGCGAGGAAACAGACCATGATGTCGAGTGTGGACAGATGATTGGCCGTCACCACGTAGGAGCGGCCGGGATCGATGTGGTCCCCGCCTTCGACGGTCAGCTTGGTTCCCGATGCCCAGAGCCACGATCTGCTCCACCAGTTGATGACCTTCTCAACGGCGGGAGAGGCGTTGTCGACCAGAACCATTGCCAGCACGGCCACGGCTCCGATGATCGTGACCAGCACACCCACGGTCCAGGTGAGGACGGTGCGAGTCAGGATCAGTGGCCAGCGCATGGTGACGACAGTAGTTGGGGCTCTATAGCCTGGAGAGGTGGACAAGATCACTCTCCGAGCGCGCATGCGCGACGTGGGCGACACCGACTCCCTGAGTGGTCGGCAGGTGGTGGCTCATCTCCAGAGATGGATGTCGTCCCGTCTGCCCGGAACCGTCTCGGCCTACTTGGCGATGCGCGACGAGGTCGACGTAACGGACCTGTTCGGGCTGCTCCCGGGATGGCGTTGGGTCATGCCAAGAGTCGAACCAGATGGCTCGTTGAGCTTTCGTGACCGCGAGGTCGGCTATGAGATCCATCCCCTCGGGATGCGTCAACCGGTGGATCGGGGGGTGAGGACGCCGATCAACGAGATCGACGTCTTCTTGGTGCCGGGGGTGGCCTTCGACCGCACCGGCGGCCGGCTGGGCAGGGGGTCGGGCTATTTCGACGTGGTCTTGACGCAGAGACGAGGCGATGGCGTCGCCATCGGGGTGGTCACCGAGTCACGTGTGGTCGATGCGGTCCCTATGAGCGATCACGATCGATCAGTCGACTGGCTGGCGACCGAGGACGGGGTCACCCCGTGCCTTGCCAAGAGCTGAGGTGATCGATCGAGATCACGATCGCCGGTCCTTCCGGCGGCCGCTCCCGATACTGGGGATACTTGGCGACCAGCACCATCCGGGCCTCCCTCCACACATCGTCGTCACGATGGACGAAGCCGGTCCCGTCGACACGAACCCACCACAACTCGGTCCACTCCTCTGACCAGTGATCGACCACCAAGCTGACCATAGGGTTCGCCTCGACGTTGACGAGACGCTGCAGCCGCATGGTGGTCTTGGGCTTGTGGTCGATCATCGTGACGACCGCCTCGCCGAGAGACGCATAGGTGATGGGGACGACGTGGGGCAGGCCGTCGGGCCGGATCGTGGAGAGACGGCCAACGCGACCGGTCTCCAGACGGCTCAGCGCCTCAGTGCGGTCCACCGGCTCCATTCATCAACGGGCCGACGGTCTTCCAAACCGTCTCCGCCCACCGGGCATGACCGGCGGCGCTGACGTGGAAGTAGTCGGCCGCCCACAGGGTGCGATCCTTGTACCACACTGCCGGGTCGTCGCTGCGCTGGTCGACGACGGCGGTCCCGTAGGTCTCGGCCACCCGCCAGTGGACCTTGTCGAACCTCTCAGCCCGGAGTGACATCAGGTTGCTCAACGGCGGGTGGAGCCGGGGGATCGAGCCGATCACACCTACCCCACTCTGGACGACGATGGCACCGGTGCCGGACAGCCCGGCGATCAACCGGTCGAGGTTCAGCGCGAACTTCCTGCGCGGCACACCCTTGAGCACGTCATTGGCGCCAACCGACACGAAGATCAGATCGGGGTCGAAGACGATGGCGTCCTGCATCTGGTCCGCCACCAGGTTGTGAGCCATCGACCCGCCAATGGCGAACGACTTGAGGATCACGTGGTGATTCGAGGCCAGACGCTCACAGATGAGCGAGACCCAGATCTCGTTGGTGCCGTTGACCCCGGGAGCGGTCACTGACGAGTCGCCGAGTACGGTTACACGCAACGGAGGATTGGCGGGATCTCCGAACTCACCAGAGGGGTCGAACGACTCCAGCACAGGCGCGGGCCGCAGCCTCGCATATGCAGCCTCCAGCCCGAGCACCGCCGCGCCGGTCACTGCCCCACGCCGGATCAACCGCCTGACCATCTACATATTCTGCCAGATGGGGGCGGGTTTCTATCCGCTTGTCGCCCGCTCGATTCGCGCCTTGAGCCCGAAGCGACCGGTTGACTCGGTGAGGTCGACCACTGCACCCATCGAGTCCGAGAACGTCGAAGGGTCGTCGGGTGAGAACTCGAACCTGTCGCCGTCGATGTCGAGAGCGAAGCGGTAGATGGATGTACGTTCCGCGCTGATCTTCTCCAACGGCCAGGAGCCGATATGAACCCGGCCGGCAGCGACACGGAATCTCCCATCACCGATGTCGATCACCACCGAACTCGGCTCTAGCTTGGGCCCTTGGAGCCTCCCACTGAATTGCGCCATGGTTGCCGACAGTCTAGTCGATCGCGCGCCGAGTTGAACAGGGGAGAATTCACCAGGCGACAGTACAGTTGTAACTAGTCCCGTGTACTTAGTCCCGCGGACCTCTCCCATGACCGACGCGCCTTCAGACACTCTCAAGCTGACCAACAAGGTCCGCTTCGTCACCGCCACCACCCTCTTCGACGGTCACGACGCCTCGATCAACATCTTCAGGAGGATTCTTCAGGCGTCCGGCGCCGAGGTGATACACCTCGGTCACAACCGGAGCGGTGTCGACATCGTCGATGCCGCCATCCAAGAAGATGCCCACGCCATCGCGGTGACCTCCTATCAGGGGGGTCACATGGAATTCTATCGGTATCTTCGCGACCTCCTCGTCGAGCGTGACGCCTCACACATTCGGATCTTTGGGGGCGGTGGCGGGACCATCCTCCCCTCCGAGGGTGAGGAGCTCGCCGAGTATGGAGTGACCCGCATCTATTCACCTGACGATGGCCGGGCACTCGGTCTCATCGGGATGGTCGCCGACATGCTCACCCGGTCCGACTATCCAACCGGCGAGCTGGCGGACGACTTCGATGTGGCCGACCTGACCACGTCGAGCCCGGCGTCGGTGGCGCGGCTGATCTCGGCGGCCGAGAACTACTCCGAGAAGTACCCCGACATCTGGGAGTCGGTGGAGGCTCGGGCGGTCGATTCGAAGACTCCGGTGGTGGGGATCACCGGCACCGGCGGATCGGGCAAGTCGAGCCTCGTCGACGAGATCGTTCGACGCATCTTGTTGGACTTCGACGACATTCGCCTTGCCATCCTCTCGGTCGATCCCTCGAAACGGCGTTCGGGTGGGGCCTTGCTCGGCGACCGGATCAGGATGAACTCGCTCCCGCACCCTCGCGCATACATGCGCTCGCTGGCCACGCGTCAGGCGAATCTGGCGCTCTCCCCACACGTCCAGCATGCATTGAACATCGTCAAGGCAGCCGGTTATGACCTGGTGATCCTCGAGACCTCCGGGATCGGTCAATCGGACACCGAGATCGTCGACTATTCCGATCGCACTCTCTACGTGATGACGCCGGAGTACGGGGCGGCCACACAGCTCGAGAAGATCGACATGCTCGACTTCGCCGACCTCGTGGTCATCAACAAAGCCGACAAAGAGGGTGCCCTGGATGCACTACGTGACGTCCGCAAGCAGTACCAGCGGAACCATCTCTCGTTCGACAGGTCCGACAACGAGCTCCCCATATATCTCACCGTTGCCTCGGAATTCAACGACCCGGGGACCAACCGCCTCTATGCCGCATTCGTCTCGGCGCTGGGCCTGCAATCGACGCTCGACCTCCCAACCGACGATGCGGCCAAGCGGCCCGTCGTGCCGCCGGAGCGCAGTCGCTATCTGGCCGAGATCGTCGATGAGATTCGAGCGTATGACGACTGGGCTTCGGGTCAGGCGGAGGCCGCGGACATGCTCTACAGGTTGCGCGGCGCCGCCGACGAGAGCGAGGTCGACCTCGAGGATGCCCTGGCCAAGGTCACCGACACGATCGAGCCGGAGAATCTGAAGGCGCTGGATCGATGGGAGGGGATGGTCGCCGAGTACTCGGGAGAGGAGTTCATCTATCACGTCAGAGGCAAGGAGATCCATGTCCCGCTCCAACACGAGACGTTGTCCCACACCCGGATCCCCAAGGTGGCGCTGCCCCGCTACCGATCATGGGGCGACCGGCTCCACTGGCTCCTTCAGGAGAACGTCCCCGGTGAGTTCCCGTACGCCGCCGGGGTCTTCCCCTTCAAGAGGGCCGAGGAAGACCCGGCCCGGATGTTCGCCGGTGAGGGCCCACCGGAGCAGACCAACGCCCGTTTCCACTATCTGGCCGCGGGGATGCCCGCCAAACGGCTCTCCACCGCCTTCGACTCGGTGACCCTCTACGGGGCCGATCCCCACGAGCGGCCCGACATATACGGGAAGGTGGGCAACTCCGGCGTGTCCATCGCAACACTCGACGACGCCAAGAAGCTGTATTCCGGGTTCGACCTGTCGGACCCGACCACGTCGGTGTCGATGACGATCAACGGACCCGCCCCGATGATCCTCGCCTTCTTCATGAACGCCGCCATCGACCAGGCGTGTGAGAGACACGTCACCGAGAGCGATCTCTGGCCGCGAGTGGAAGCGCGCATGGCCGACCTCTACGGTGATCGTGCCCGTCCCACCTATCACGGCGAGCTTCCAGCAAGCAACGATGGCCTCGGCTTGAGGCTGCTCGGGGTCACCGGTGATCAGGTGCTCCCGGCGGATGTCTACGAGCGGCTCAAGACCGAGACCATGTCGAGGGTCCGCGGTACCGTGCAGGCCGACATCCTCAAGGAGGACCAGGCCCAGAACACCTGCATATTCTCCACCGAGTTCGCCCTGAGGATGATGGGTGACATCCAGCAGTATTTCGTCGACAACGACGTGCGGAACTTCTACTCGGTCTCGATCAGCGGCTATCACATGGCCGAGGCCGGAGCCAACCCGATCACCCAGCTCGCTTTCACCCTGGCCAATGGATTCACCTTCGTCGAGAACTACCTGGCCCGAGGCATGGACATCGATGACTTCGCCCCGAACCTGTCGTTCTTCTTCTCGAACGGGATCGACGCCGAGTACGCGGTGATCGGCCGGGTGGCCCGCCGGATCTGGGCGAAGGCGATGAAGCACAAGTACCGGGGCAACGAGCGATCCCAGAAGCTGAAGTACCACATCCAGACCTCGGGTCGCTCGCTTCATGCTCAGGAGATCGGCTTCAACGACATCCGGACCACGCTGCAGGCCCTGTATGCGATCTATGACAACTGCAACAGTCTCCACACCAACGCTTACGACGAGGCGATCACCACTCCGACCGAGGAGTCGGTGCGGAGGGCTCTGGCCATCCAGCTGATCATCAATCGTGAGCTGGGTCTCGCCAAGAACGAGAACACTCTTCAGGGGAGCTTCATCATCGACGAGCTGACAGATCTGGTCGAGGAAGCGGTCCTGATGGAGTTCGAGCGACTCAACAGCCGGGGTGGGGTCCTCGGGGCGATGGAGCGGCAGTATCAACGGACGAAGATCCAAGAGGAGTCCCTCTACTACGAGCAGCAGAAGGAGTCCGGCGAGTACCCGATCGTCGGTGTGAACACGTTCCTCTCCAAGGAAGGGTCACCATTCGAGACCCCCAAAGAGCTGATCCGGTCCACTCATGAGGACAAGGACCGTCAGATCGCCAACCTTCGCGCCTTCCAGGATCGGAACGGCGCTGCAGCGGAGAGGTCACTGGCCGAGCTTCAGCGGGTCGCCGTCCATGGGGAGAACATATTCGAGCAACTGATGGAGACGGCCAAGGTTGCATCGCTCGGTCAGATGAGCCGGGCACTCTATGAGGTGGGCGGCCAGTACCGACGGAACATGTGAGGCGGGTGGGTCAACTGCCGAGGAGGGTCGCCCCATCGTCACGCACGATCCAAGCCGGGTTGTGGGCGATCTCCCACGGATGGCCGTCGGGGTCGATGAAGACACCTGAGTAGCCGCCCCAGGAGGTCTCCGCCGGCTCGCGTCCGATCGTCGCACCAGCCGACCGTGCCTCTTCGATGACCCGGTCGACCTCGAGCCGGGTCCGAACATTGTGTGCCAGGGTGACACCGCCCCATCCGCCCTTGTCCTCGACGACACTGTCTTCGGCCAGGCTGGAGCGGTCCCATAGTCCGAGGACCATGCACCCAGTCTGGAAGAAGACGACGTCTTCAGGGGAGTCGGGGTCTTCGATCCATCCGAGTCGCCTGTAGAAGTCTCGCGACCGGGCCAGATCGGAAACACCCAGTGTCACCAGGCTGATTCGCTGTTCCATTGACTACCTCCAAACGTCTGTCTGTGATGATCCTCAGCTCAGCATCGTGGACAATGCGCCCACCCACAACAGGCTCTCGAGGGCGATCGCCCGGGTAAAGCCGGGGCGCGCCGGCGTAGGCGGTGGAAACGTCATCGGTCTCGATCCCGGTCCTGGTCTGTCGCCACGCCGGACGAGCCAGCATCGTACCGACGACAAACATCGCAATGACGATGGCCAGACCGACGCCGCCAACCCAGGGTTGCCACGCCCGCTCAGCGAAGTCCACGGCCCTGAGAACGGCGACCGGGGGCCGACGCCGGCAACCCAGGGTTGCCACGCCCGCTCAGCGAAGTCCACGGCCCTGAGAACGGCTGCCACGCCCGCTTCTCGTTATCGACTCCCGCTGCAAAGACCTCACCGTTACCCTGATCGCCGATGACCCGAAACATCCCCGAAAAACCAGGTCTGGAGGGCCTCGAGGCGAAATGGGACAGTCATTGGCGTGCCGAGGGCACCTATCGCTTCGATCCGACCAAGACCCGTGACGATATCTTCGCCATCGACACCCCGCCACCGACGGTGTCGGGGTCGCTTCACATGGGGTCGGTGTTCGGGTACGTGCAGACCGACGCCCACGCCAGGTACCGCCGGATGTCGGGCAAGGAGGTCTTCTACCCGATGGGGTGGGATGACAACGGCCTGCCCACGGAGCGCCGCGTCCAGAACTACTACGGGGTGCGCTGCGACCCATCGCTGCATTGGGACCCGGAATTCACACCACCGGAGGAGGCACCCGACCCACCGGTCCACATAAGTCGGCGCAACTTCATCGAGTTGTGCCACATCCTCACCCGGGAAGACGAGAAGGTCTTCGAGAACCTCTGGCGTACCCTCGGGCTCTCGGTGGACTGGGAACAGTCCTATGCGACCATCGATGACCTGAGCCAGCGCACGTCGCAGCGGGCGTTTCTCAACAACCTTGCCCGTGGTGAGGCCTACTCCCAGGAAGCCCCCGTCCTGTGGGACGTCGACTTCCAGTCGGCGGTGGCACAGGCGGAGTTGGAGGACCGTGAGAAGCCCGGGGCGTACCACAGAGTCGCCTTTCATCTCCCGAATGGGTCACGCCTCCATGTCGAGACCAGTCGTCCGGAGCTGATCTGCTCGTGTGTGGCCCTCGTTGCCCATCCCGACGACGAGCGGTACAGGTCGCTGTTCGGGACCACGGTGACCTCGCCGCTGTTTGGTGTCGAGGTGCCGGTCGTCGCTCATGAGCTGGCCGACCCGGGGAAGGGCACCGGGATCGCCATGATCTGCACATTCGGCGACACGACGGACGTCACCTGGTGGCGTGAGCTCGATCTGCCCACCAGGGCCGTGATCCAACAGGATGGTCGGCTCCAAACGGCGACGCCGGAGTGGCTGAGTGGAGCGGGCGCCGCCGTCTACGCGGAGATCGCAGGTCTGACATCAAACCAGGCACGCACCAAGATGGCCGAGCTGCTCACCGGGTCAGGCGACCTCGATGGCGAGCCGCGTCAAATCACCCATCCCGTGAAGTACTACGAAAAAGGCGACCGCCCACTCGAGATCGTCACCAGCCGCCAGTGGTACATCCGCAATGGCGCCCGCGACGAAGACTTGCGCAAGGAGTTGCTGGCACGCGGCGAGGAGATCGACTGGATCCCCGAATTCATGGGCGTCCGTTTCAGACACTGGGTCGAGGGGCTGAACGGCGACTGGCTCATCTCGAGACAGCGCTTCTTCGGTGTCGCCATACCTCTGTGGTATCGGGTGAAACCGACGGGCGAGATCGACTTCGAGGGACCGATACGGCCCACCGACGATCAGCTCCCGGTCGATCCAACATCAGACGTCCCGAAGGGTTATCAGGAGTCACAAAGGGGCCGGCCGGGTGGATTCGTTGGCGACTCCGATGTCATGGACACGTGGGCGACCTCGTCGCTGACGCCACAGATCGCCGGTCACTGGGTCGACGACCGCGACTTCTTCCGCCGGGTGTTCCCCATGGACATCAGGCCCCAGGGCCCGGAGATCATCAGGACATGGCTGTTCGCCTCGACCGTCCGATCACACTTCGAGCACGGCGCCCTTCCCTGGCACACGGCCACCATCAACGGGTGGATCCTCGACCCGGACAGAAAGAAGATGTCCAAGTCCAGGGGCAACGTGGTTACCCCGTTGCCATTGATC
>DASWKM010000171.1:0-7283 GCA_036396635.1 Acidimicrobiia bacterium | reverse complement strand
GTTTGCCGCATTCTTCTCGCCGTGCTCGTTCCCACTCCTGCTGACATTCCTCAGCGGCAGGTCCACCGAGTCGAGAGCGGCGGCAGTGCTGAGTGCGGTGCGGATGGGTGGAGGCGCCGCCACCCTCCTCGGCGTCTTCGGCGTGGTGGTTGCGGTCGGTGGGTCGGCCCTCGCCCGTCTCCTCCAATTCGACAGCCCGGCTGGCCGGTCATTCCGACTGACGGTCGGATTGGTGATGATCGTGTTGGGGTTGCGCCAGACGGACATCAGGCGGATTCGGATGAGATGGCTCGACCACGTCGCCGGAGCGACCGGTCGACTGCTTGACCCATCCAGAGTGCGAGGCATGGCGGGGCGCGATTACGTCTACGGGTTTGGCTATCTGTTGACCGGGTTTGGCTGAACCGGGCCGCTGCTGGCCGGTCTGGCCGCGCAAACCCTCACCACGAGCACAACCACCACACTATGGGCGTTTGCGACCGCGGCCCTGGTCTTCGTCGCCTTGCTCGTCAGCGGTTCGTTCGTGGTGTCCTTGGTGCAAGCGGAGACACTGCGGCCGATACGGATGACCGGACCTGCGGTGAGACGGTGGGGTGGTTTCGTCCTGATGGCGGTTGGCGCCTGGTTCGTGCTGTTGGCCGTCGCTCCGAGCCCGATACTTGGGCCCTGAGGGACGTTTGGTCGGGGCGGGACGAGACGCCCGATCTGCTCAGGGTGGATATGGCTCGAATCCCTCGATGCGCTGCTGTTCCCTGACAAAAGCGATGATCGCCGTGACGTCGTCGAGCGTGAGCCCCTCCACGGGGGCCATGTCGCCAAAGCTCCAGTGGTGGGCAGGGCTGCCCTGCTCGACTGCGAGTATGAAAGCGAAGTCTCCGTGGTGGTTCGGCTCGTAGACGATTGAAAGATGCGAAGGGCCCAGGTCGGTGCCTCTGAGGTCTTCCCCATGGCATTCGGCACAGTGGGCTGCGTAGAGATCGGCGCCCTGATCGACCAGCTGAGGGTCTTGCGGTGCGATGTCTGGGCCGGCCGTGCCGTCGGCGCAGGCCACGAGCAGCGAGACACCGGCGATGACTCCCCAAGAGCCGAAGAGGACACGACGCGCCAACCGGCGGTGGGCATCCACGATCATCACGAGCGTCTCAGGTGGGTGTGTGTCGACACGATCATCGCAGTGAACCACAGTCCGCCATCAGGGGATGGCACGACCCCAATGAGTTCGATGAGCCATGGCTCGATGGCAGGCGACGTGCTCGGAATCTGTGGCGCTCAAGCTACCGACGCCAGCTGACGATCTTTCTGGTTGTAGGCCGCGTGAGGGGCTTGTCTCGTGTTCACCCCGAAATCCCAGAAGCTTGGTCTCGAAACTCCTCATCAGGATGTGCCTGACGAGGAGATGTTCGTGGACGCCGCGCCGATCGGACGGCTCCACATGGACACCGAAGGCATGGTCATCCATGCCAATCCATGGTGGTACGCACTCACGGGATCGACCCGTGAGCAAAGCTCAGGTGACGGCTGGTTGAAGACCGTGCATCCCGACGATCGCGGTCTCATCGAGGCCGAATGGCACACGGCGGTCGATGAGGGCCGGGAGATGTCTGCCCAGTTCCGGGTGCTTCGAACCGACGGCATCGAGTTGGCGGTCTTTATGCGTGCTGCTCCGGTGGAGACCGCCGGCGGGGATGTCGCCGGCTTCACCGCCGTCCTCGACGACGTCACAGACCGGGTCCGCATGCAGGAGGCGCTGGCTCGGAGTGAAGCCAGATACCGGCTTCTCGCGGAGCACTCCACGGACTTCATCTCACGGCACACCCCGAGTGGTGTCTACACATACGCCTCCCCCATCTGTGAGACGTTGCTCGGCTACCTGCCCTCCGAGCTGGTGGGGACCTCTGCATACGAGCACTTCCATCCCGACGATCTCAAAAGGATCGCGGCCAGCCATGACCGAGTCCTCGCCACGCCCGACATCTCCACGGTGGCATACCGAATCCGCCGTAAGGACGGCACCTACACCTGGTTCGAGACCACTGCTCGCACCGTGCGAGACGAAGGGTCGGGTGAGATCACCGAGATCATCGCGGTGTCTCGAGACATCACCGAGCGCCGGAAAGCAGAAGAGACCGACCGGCTCGAGCATCTCCTCTACGCCAAGGACCGCTTTCTGGCGACGGTGTCGCACGAGCTTCGGACACCTCTCACCAGCCTGGTCGGCTTTGCCGAGATCCTGCGGACCAACAGCCACAGTCTGACCGAGCGTGAGCGAGACGAGTTCATCGAGACCCTGAGCAGGGAATCCGCCGATCTGGCTGCCATCATCGACGACCTCCTGGTGCTCACCCGTGCCGACCACGGCACCCTCGCCCTGGCATCGGTACCGGTGGACCTCAAGGCCCAGGCTGCCCAGGTCCTCGAGGCCATGGGACTCCGCGATCGCATCCCGATTGAGGTCGATGGCGATCCGGCCCGCGCTGAGGGCGACCCTGCCCGCATCCGACAGATCCTCCGTAACCTGATCAACAACGCAATCGCATACGGTGAAGATCCGATCCGGATCCAGGTTGGCCTCGACGGCGCCACGATCCACATCGCGGTGATCAATGCCGGGCGGCCGATCCCGCAGGAGGTTGGGGACCGGATCTTCGAGCCGTATCACCGCGTCGGGGGCGACTCCGGTAAACCCGATTCGATGGGTCTGGGCCTGACCGTATCGAGGACCCTGGCCCGCCTGATGGGTGGCCAGCTCACCTATGAGCCCGGTGATGGAGGCAACACGTTCCTGCTGTCGCTTCCGGCTCTGTCCAACGTCGTGGCCATCAGGCCTTGAGACGCCGACCAGGCGATCACCGAGATTCGCGTCCGTCTGCGGCCAGTGCCTCGATCTGTCGGACGACGACCATGAAGAACGCCATGTCCTGGTCGGACCCGGCTTCCAGCGTCGGGGTGAGGCGAAGCACCCGTTTGAGGGCTTGAGCACGGGAGGCGAGAAACGAGTCGACGGCATCGTCGACCGGTGAATTCTCTCCCTCGGCGAGGACTTGCTGAGCGAGCAACTGACGCACGTCGAGCAAATCGTCCTCGATCGTCTGACGCGCCCAACGGTGCCACAGGTTGGTCGCCGTCATCGAGGCGAGGACTCGCTCCAGAACGTCGAGCTGGACCGCTTGACCGATGCGGAAAAACACCCGACCGACCTCCAAGACGGAGCGGCCACTCTGTTGGGCGAGCTGGAGTATTCCCGGGGCGTGGACCAGATCGGGAAGGAGGGCAAGCCGGCTCGCCAGCCCCGGGGAGACCTGCGCAGCCTCGAGTTGTCTCACCCGCGGCTCTCTGTCGGCTGCCCACAGTGGGGGCCCCAGGGTCGATGCATTCTCCTCCAGGATGCGGAAGTTGTCAGCCCAACGATCGACCTCCTCCCTGACCGGAACGCCACGATGTCTGAGGAACCAACGCGTCAGCGTGGCCAACAACCTGTCGTTGGCGTGGATGACCCTCGTCCAGACCTCGGGGTCGACGGTCCCGAAGAGCTCCTCGATGGCGCGGCGTCTGGCGACGCCCCCGGCCACTTCACGCGCAGTCCGGTAGGAGCGCACCACATCGGTGATCCCCCCGCCGGTCCGACCCATAACCTGGGACACGAAGGTCGAGCCCTGGCTGTCTGCGATGTCATTGGCGACCATGGTCGAGATGAGCTCTCGACGGAGAGGGTGATCGGGAATCAGGTGGCCGAATCTCTCGGAAACGATTCGAGGGAAGTATCCCGCCAGCTCAGTGAGAAGATCAGGTGAATCGGGTACGTCCGAGACGAGCAGCTCATCGACCATCTTCCGCTTGGCATATGCGAGCAGCACTCCCAGCTCCGGGCGACTCACCCCACTCTTGGCTCGAGACCGATCGGCCATTGCCTCTGAGGAGGGAAGTCCCTCCAGCTCCCGGTCCAGCAGCCCGTCCTCCTCCAGGCTCACCATGAGCTGCTCGTAGGAGTCCATGCGATTCACCGATGTCTTCTCCTCGAGCGCAAGCCTCTGTGCCTGCTCGAAGTTGTCATGGAGAATGCGCCCCACGACATCATCGGCCGCCTCCATCAACAGGGCATCACACTCCTCTCGCGAGATGCTCCCGTTGTGTCTGGCCAGTCGGAGCAGGATCTTCAGGTTGACCTCGCGGTCCGAGCAGTTGACCCCCCCGGAGTTGTCTATGAAGTCTGTGTTGATCTTCCCACCCAAGCCGGCGTATTCGATCCGTCCCAGCTGGGTGAATCCGAGGTTGCCACCCTCGACGACCACCCGGCATCGCAAATCGGACCCATTGACACGGAGCCCATCGTTGGCCCGGTCACCTACATCCTCGTCGGCCTCTGCGGACGCCTTGACGTAGGTCCCGATTCCTCCGTTCCAGAGCAGATCCACCGGAGCACGCAGGATCACGCGAATCAGCTCGGCAGGCGTGACGGTCTCCATCTCGGTCCCTAGGGCGTCCCTGGCCTGTTCGGAGAGGGTAATCTTCTTCGCCGATCGCGGGTAGACCCCGCCGCCCTCTGAGATCAGAGCCGGGTCATAATCAGCCCAACTCGATCCGGCCAGGCCAAAGAGGCGGGTCCTCTCACCGAAGGACACCGATGGATCAGGGTCGGGGTCGACGAAGATGTGCCGATGATCGAAAGCAGCCAGCAGCTTCATGGTCGCCGAGCCGAGCATCCCGTTCCCGAACACGTCACCTGACATGTCTCCGATACCCACAACGGTGAAGGCCTCCTCGTGAGGGTCGATGCCCAACTCGAGGAGATGTCGCTCCAGTGACTTCCAAGCACCTCGGGCCGTTATCCCCAGGGCCTTGTGGTCGTAGCCCGTCGAACCGCCCGAGGCGAAGGCGTCGTCGAGCCAGAACCCGTACTCGCGGGCGATCTGATTGGCTGCATCGGAGAATGAGGCCGTCCCCTTGTCGGCAGCGACCACGAGGTAAGGGTCGTCGTCGTCGTGAACACGCACACCGGGTGGATGCACGATCTCCCCGTCCACGAGATTGTCGGTTATGTCGAGGATCCCCCGCATGAAGCTCTGGTATGCGGCAAGGACCTTCCCGGGCACCTCCCGGGGATCCTGGGGGGCACGGCGCAGGACGAAACCCCCCTTGGCGCCTGTCGGAACGATCACCGAGTTCTTGGTGATCTGAGCCTTGAGGAGCCCCAGCACCTCGGTTCGGTAGTCCTCCAGACGGTCGGACCAGCGGATCCCTCCTCTTGCCACCGGCCCGGCGCGGAGATGGATGCCCTCCACCTGGTGGCCGAGCACGAAGACTTCCATGAAGGGCTGAGGAGCCGGCATATCGGGGACCTCGGACGAGCGCAGCTTGAAAGCGAGGGGCCCGCGATCCGAGCGGTATGCGTTGGTGCGAACTGTTGCGTCGATGAGTCGCAGGAAGCCTCGCAATATGCGGTCCTGGTCGAGCGAGGGGACCGCGTCGAGCAGACCAAGCACCTCGTACCTCAGGGCCTCGTAATCCGAGTCATCGCCATCTGGATCGAAACGCATCTCGAAGAGCCTCATCAGCCTGATGGTGACCTCGAAATGCTCCACCAGGGTGTCGTTGACGTACTTGACCGTGAAGGCGGACCTCACCCGACGCCAATAGGTCCCATAGGCCCGGAGGATCTCGACCTGGCCGTGGCCGAGGCCCCCCACCACCACGAGCCGGTTCAGGGAATCAACCTCTGACTCCCCACCCCACACCGCGACCAGCGCATCGGTGACACGCCTTCCGCATGCCTCGAGGTCGAGTTGCTCCCCGTCGGGGCCTACCACACCAAAGTCGTGGACAAAGAGATCTTCCTCCCCGGCGAGCCGCGTTGGGACCTCCTCCACCACTCGGAGCCCAAAGTCCTCCAATGCCGGGGTCAGGTCCGAGAGGTGACGTTTTCCGTGCCCATACAGAGCTACCCGGGTGAGGAGCTCCGAGCCTTCGGTCTCGTTCTGCACTCCTACGACAAAAGGCTGATCGCCCTTGGCCATCTCGGCAAGACGCTCGATGTCACCGGCCGCCACCCCCAACTCGGTGGAAGAGGTGTAGTAGGAGGGCAACCTCGATGCCCACGCCGCCACCATCTCGTGGGCTGCGAGCTCGCCGTGACGGGCCGCAAGCACATCGGCCACCCGGTCGGCCCAGGATCGGGTCAGGGCGAGCACCTCTGCATCGAGCTCCTCATAGGCAACCTCGGGAAGCGACCCTTCTTCCACCCACACCCGGAAATGGAGGCGGGCCAGGTCGCTCGCATCCAGCGTCAGGTGGTAGTCAACCGACCGACCCTGGAATCGTTCGAGAAACAGCCTCTCGAGGCTCTTGGCGAGGTTGGTGGAGTATCGATCACGAGGCATCGCCACGAGCACCCGGGCGCTTCGGTCGAGAAAATCGCGGCGAACGAAGAGCTGGACCCTGGCCCGGTCCTGAAGCGCGAGGAGCCCAATGAGCAGTCGACGTAGGTCCTCCGCCGGCACGCCGAACAGCTCATCCTTGGGAAAGCTCTCGAACAGGGAGACGACGGCCTTGTGATCGTGTGAGCCCTCGATCAGATCCTCGGCAGAGGCGATGTGATCGAGCTTTCGTCGGAGCACGGGGGTTCGCGAGGCGCGTTCCATGTATGCCTTGGATGTGAACAAGCCCACGAGACGCGCCTCGCCCACGGTCTCCCCGTCCGATCCGAGGATGCGGACCCCGATGTAGTCCATTCGCGCCCGGCGATGGACAGTCGCCGGCCGATTCGTCTTCGAGATGACCAACAGGTCGCCCTTCTCATAACGGGCCGCCAGCTCGGGAGGCAACGATGACAGGAGCACCGGCTGTGAGAGCTTCGAACCAGCGGGGTCGGAGAGAATCCCAAGACCCGATCCCTCGTCGCAGCGGATCGCCTTCCCGTCGGGTGTGTCGTAGAGCCTGTATTCGCGATATCCCAAGAAGACGAAGTTGTCCTCTGCGAGCCACTGCAGGAAGGCGATGGCCTCCTCTGTCTCCGGGCCCGAGTAATGATCTCCTCCCACTCGGGCGATCTCGATCATCCTGGGGATCACGCCCACCATGGCGCCGAAGTCACGCACCACCAGCTGCACGTCGGCGAGGACTCTCTTCAGCGCCTGCTCCAAAGGAGGGAGATCCGCGTCAAAGAGACGCCGTTCCAGGACGTAGTGCTGCACCGACTCGGCCACCTCGGAGGAGCGAGCCGAGTCGAGGCCTATCAATTGGCCGCTCTCGTCACGCCGGGTGCCGATGACCGGATGTAGCACTCGCGC
>DASWKM010000170.1:0-1852 GCA_036396635.1 Acidimicrobiia bacterium | reverse complement strand
GCCCGGGCCGCCCCCGGATGCCCTGCCTCCGCGGCGACATCGCCGTAGGTGACCACATCGCCTGGCTGGAGACAGGAGATCACCAGAGTCACCGCCTCCTCGAACTCGGTCACAGCGTCCCGAAGAGCCGGTCTCCCATGTCACCCAGGCCCGGCGCGATGTAGAAATGCTGGTTCAGCTCCCGGTCGAGGGTGGCGGCCACGATTCGGACGTCGGGATGGTCGTGCTCCATGCGGCCCACGCCCTCGGGAGCGGCGACCACGCACACCGACACGATGTCCTTGGCCCCGTTCTCCTTGACCTTGTCGACTGCCCACGAGAGTGATCCCCCGGTGGCCAGCATCGGTTCGAGAATGAGCACGCGGGCGGCCGAGAGCTCGGGAAACCGGGTGTAGTACTCCATCGGCTCCGCCGTCTCCTCGTTTCGTTGCACCCCGGCGAACCCGATCGCCGCATCGGGTACGAGTGTCAGCACCGAATGGAGCAGACCCAGCCCGGCCCGGAGCACCGCCACCGCCACGACGGGTCGGCGGAGCTGTGTGCCCGTGGTGTGCTCGAGGGGTGTCTCGATCTCGACCTCGTCGACAGGCATGTCGGCCAAGGCTTCGGCGACGAGGAGATAGCCGAGTCGCTCGGCGATCTGGCGGAACTCCGGTGGCGCGGTGTTGCGATCCCGCAGGACCGTCAGCAGGTCCGAGGCGAGGGGGTGCTCGAGGATGGTGATGGCCATGGCCCCGAGATTACGGCGCCTCGCTCAGCCGGTGTTGCGCATCCCGGCTGCGATGCCGTTGACCGTGAGCAGGAGGGCGCGATCGAGGTCGGGGGACGCCTCGCCGGACCGGCTCCTCGCCAGCAGTGACACCTGTAGATAGTTGATCGGATCGAGGTAGATGTCCCTCACGCCAAGTGTTCGTCGCAGCAGGGGTGAGTCGTCCAACAGCTGGCGGGCGCCGCGCATGCTCAGGACCTCATCGAGCGTGGTCTGGTATTCGTTGCGAATGAGATCGAGCACACCTCGGTGCTCGGGATCCACGAGCTCTTCGACATATGAGGCGGAGATGTCGAGATCTGTCTTGGACAGTGTCATCTCGATGTTGGAGAAGAACGTTCGCACGAATCCCCATTCGCGCGCCATCTCCCCGAGGGTCTCGCCATATCCGCGTTCCCGAGCACTGCGAAGACCGGAGCCCACGCCAAACCATCCCGGCACGATCTGACGGGTCTGGGTCCAGCCGAACACCCATGGGATGGCGCGGAGATCGTCGACCCCACCGACTCCTCCCGGGCGGCGGGAGGGCCGACTGCCGATGTTCATCTTGCCCAGCTCCTCGACCGGTGTCGAGGAGAGGAAATAGGGAACGAGGCTCTGGTCTCCGGTCAACCTCAGGTATGCGTCATGGGACTCGCCGGCAAAGACGTCCATCGCCTCGGTCCAACGATCGAGGGTCTTCCTGGGGCGCTCCCATTGGAGCAGGGAGCTCTCGAGAACGGACGCCACCATCAGTTCGAGGTTGCGCGCAGCGATCTCGGGGTTGCCGTACTTCTCAGAGATCACCTCGCCCTGCTCGGTGATCTTGATCGTTCCCTCCACGGTCCCGAACGGCTGGGCCAGGATGGCGGCGTGGGTGGGCCCCCCGCCGCGCCCGATCGTACCCCCGCGACCGTGGAAGAGCCGCAGATGCACGCCGTGGCTCTCGGCGACGTTGCGCATGACACGTTGTGCCTTGTAGATCTCCCACTGCGAGGCGGTGATGCCACCAACCTTGTTGGAGTCGGAGTACCCGAGCATGATCTCCTGGACATCTCCACGCAGGGTGACCAGCTTGCGGTAGCTGGGGTCGTGGAGGAGGCC
>DASWKM010000169.1:0-5463 GCA_036396635.1 Acidimicrobiia bacterium | reverse complement strand
TGAGATCGGGACACCGTTCTGTGTCACCGTGGACTTCGACTCTCTCGAGGACGGTGCCGCCACCGTGCGGGATCGGGACACTATGTCCCAGGATCGCGTGTCCATGGACCAAATCGAGCCCTTCCTCGCCGAGAGGCTCGTCTAGCGCACCTCGAGCATCTGGGGACCGATCATCACCGACTCGGCGAGTGACGAGACCGAGCTGACCACCCTTCTCGGTGACATCCCGACGTGGCCGACGTGGCCGAAGCGTCGTCATCGACCTCGACTTCGTCGCGCTGGCCGGTTGAAACATGGCCGTCGGTCGTACTTATGATCGACACCATGGCTGAGCGTGGAGACATCGATCGGATCCGGGAGGCGATCGATCTGGTCGACATGGTCTCCGAAGTCACCAAGGTGAAGAAGTCGGGCAGGGGGTATATGGCGGTCTGTCCGTTCCATGAGGAGAAGACGCCCTCGATGTCGGTCGACCGGGCCCGTGGCCTCTATCACTGCTTCGGATGTGGCAAGGGTGGTGATGTCTTCGACTTCGTCCGTGAGACGAGGGGAGTGGAGTTCGGCGAGGCGTTGGACATGCTCGCCACCAAGGCCGGCGTCACCCTGGTCCACGATCCGGCAGAGGCACGGAAGAGGGGGAGAAGGGCAGCGGCCATCGAAGCACTGCGGCGCGCCATCGACGTCTATCAGCAACGTCTCAAGAAATCACCCGAAGCAGGGCCGGCCCGCTCTCATCTGAGGGGCCGGGGGTACGACGTCGAGCTCATCGATGAATGGAAGCTCGGCTTCGCCGGGACCGACTGGGACACCCTTTCCAGGAGCCTTCGCACCGGGGGGATCGACGACCGGGCTCTCATCGACGCCGGGCTGGCGCGAAGGGGGAGGCAGGGCACATATGACGTATTTCGGGGACGGCTGATGTTCCCCATCCACGATCTTCGTGGCGATCCGATCGGATTCGGTGGCCGAAAGATCGATGAGGTCGAGCGCGCTCAGATCAACAATCCCGACGCCAAGTATGTCAACTCAGCCGACTCGGCCATCTATCAGAAGTCACGGGTCCTCTTCGGCCTCGACCGGGCCCGACTTGCAATGAGTGATGATGAGCCGGCTGTGGTCGTGGAGGGGTATACCGATGTGATCGCCATGAATGAGGCGGGGGTCAGGACGGCCGTGGCCACCTGCGGGACCGCCCTGGGTGACGGGCACTTCGACCTGTTGCGTCGTTTCACGGAGCGGGTTGTGCTGGCATTCGACTCCGACGAAGCCGGCTCCAAGGCGGCCCTACGCAGCGACGATCTCGCGTCTCCCTTCCGGCTCGACCTCGACCTGCGGGTGGCGGTCATGCCCGACGGCCTCGACCCTGCCGATCTATATCAGGCCGGAAGGTCAGAGGAGCTGGTCTCCGCGGTGAAGACTGCACGACCGCTTCTCGAGCACCGCATCGAGAGCGAGGTGGGTCGTCACGATCTGAACGGCCCGGAGGGCCGGGCCCGGGCCCTGCACGCCGCGGTGGCACAGGTGATGAGGGTGAACGACCCGATCGCTCGTCGTGAGTACATCAGGTTCGTGGCCCGGCTCGTTGGCGCCGACCTGGCCACAGTCGAAGAAGCGATGCGGTCCGGAGGCCGGGCCGCCACGAGAGACAGAGTTGTGGCGGAGAGACCACTGGATCGAGCCGAGTCTGAGCTGTTGCGTGTGGTGCTGACCAACCCATCTGGCATGGAGATATCGTCGTCCGACTTCAGCGACGAGCGGTTGCGGACGGCCTTCTCCGCCATCTCCGGTGAGCTGGCTGCCTTGCCACCCGGGACACCCATCGACCCTGCCAAGGTGTCTGATCCCGGTCTGCAGTCGATCGTTCGTGGCCTCGTGATGGACTCGAGGCCGCTCCCGGAGTGGTCGGAAGTTTGGGACCGAGTCCGGGCCCGTCGTCTCGATGCACGCATCTATGACCTGGAGAAGCGGCTGGCCGAATTGGAGGAGGGAACTCCAACGCATTCCGACACTCTGCGAGAGTTGGTAGCTTTACAGCAGGAGAAACGCACCCTGGGCCATGAATGAGGCATCACTTTCGGCCGTGACGGCATCGCTTATCAAGCGGGGCAATCACCGTGGATTCCTGACCATGGCCGAGGTCCAACAAGAGCTCGAAGACGTGGTGGCACCGGGGGAGGCCTTCGAGAAGGTGGCCGACGAGCTTCGTCTCAAGGGCATCAAGCTCATGGAGGAAGGCCCGGCGGTCTTCGAGGAGACGATCGAGGTCTCCCAAATCTCGGTTTCCGACCCGGTGCGCCTCTATCTCAACGACCTGGGCCGATATCCGTTGCTCACCTCGCAACAGGAGGTCGAGTTGGCGATGCAACTCGAAGCCGGCACCAAGGCTCATGAGCGTCTCATCAGCGGGGAGCCGCTCAACGACGAGGACCGCGCCGTGCTGTCGCATCAACTCTCGGTGGCGAAGGCGGCGCATGATCAGCTGGTCAACTCCAACCTGCGCCTGGTGGTGTCTCTCGCCCGCCGTTACGTGGGCCGTGGGATGGCTCTGTTGGACCTGATCCAGGAGGGCAATGTCGGTCTCATGCGGGCGGTGGAGCGTTTCGACTATCGGCGAGGCTTCAAGTTCTCCACGTATGCGACGTGGTGGATCCGCCAGTCGATCTCCCGGGCGATCGCAGATCAGGGGCGGACGATTCGAATGCCGATCCACGTCCTCGACTCGGTGAACAAGCTGACCCGACTCCAGCGGGAGATGACCCAACTCCGAGGCCAGCCTCCCAGCCTCGATGAGCTGGCCAGAGAGCTGGATCTGCCCGTGGAGCGGGTGGCCGAGCTCCGGCGCATCGCTCAGGACACCGTTTCCCTGGAGACTCCGGTTGGCGAGGATGAGGACGGGACATTGGGTGACCTGGTGGAGGACGTCGGATCGGACATGCCGGCCGACGTGGCTGCGTTCACCTCCCTTCAGAACCAGCTGGCGCAGGCACTGGAGGGATTGAGTGAGCGGGAGCGTCAGGTGCTGATCATGCGGTTTGGCCTGGCCGACGGCAAACCCCGGACCCTGGAGGAGGTCGGCGCCTATTTCAAGGTGACCCGCGAGCGGATACGTCAGCTGGAGACGAAAGCCCTGGCCAAACTCCGGCATCCCGACAAGTCGGGTCGTCTGCAGGGCTTTCTGGAAGACGTCTAGTCGCGCCGGACCACCCAATCCGCCAGACGCAGGTCTCGGGTGAAGGCTCGGCCCGCCATCACCGTGACAACGACGGTGGCGGCGACGCCGACCGAGCCTAGGACCAGGTAGGCGATCACGAGCTGAACGAGCACCGCCCCGACCGGATCGGCACCGGCGAGCAGCATTCCGGTCATCGTTCCCGGTAGTGCGATCAGGCCGATCACCTTGGTCCGCTCGATCTGAGGGACGAGTGCGGACCTGATCACCGCGCTGGCCACGGTGCTGGTGACTCCTCGCCGGTCGAATCCCAGAGCGAGCAGGCTCTCGATCCGCCCCGGATTGTCCC
Organism: Acidimicrobiia bacterium; assembly: GCA_036396635.1. Lineage (GTDB taxonomy): Bacteria > Actinomycetota > Acidimicrobiia > Spongiisociales > ZC4RG35 > JANQRA01. The sequence continues at coordinate 1,945 of DASWKM010000169.1, read as the reverse complement.
TGAACCAGCTGGTGACCATGTCTGCGGCCTGCACGGCCGCCGGCAGGGAGTTGCCCAGGGCGAGACCTGAGATGACGACGAGTGTGACTGGTTCCATCTCGAATACGCCCAGCCCGAAGAGGATGACGAGGGTGGCGCCGAGGGCTCCGGCGAATGCTGCGAGTGCCGGCAGACGAATGCCGGGGATGGCGCGGACCCGCCGAGCCACTATCTCGGTGGCGACCAGGGTCATCACGACCACCCACGCCCACGCCCACGTCATGGCGCGCGTCGACTCGAATATGAAGTCGAAGAGCAAACCTACGGCCACGAGCTGCAAGGCCGCCCGAAACGACGCCCAGACCAGGGAGCGCTCCACTCCCGCCCCACGCCACACAGATATGACGATGACCACGACCAACAGAGTCACCGAGGCCAGGGCCTGGACCCATCCGATGTCACCGGGCAATTGAGGAGTCCATCAAGGTCCGGATGGTGCCACAAGCTGCGGGCGGTCGGCTCGGCCTAGAGATGTCCAGTTGGTAACCTGTGCTCGCCAGTCGGCACCACTCCATTCCGCGGTAGCTCAATTGGCAGAGCAGTGGACTGTTAATCCATTGGTTGTAGGTTCGAGTCCTACCCGCGGAGCAAGATTCTGATCAGCAGAAACGTCGAGTTCTGACCTCTGACCAGGGACGACGCTCCTTCAAGTGTTCTTTCGGTATCTTTCCCCGTTTCACGGGGTTTTGCTACAGTTCCACTTCTCTTGTGCAGCAGGGGTGCAACTGAAGGGTTAGCAGATGGGTTCCATCCAACGCATTGACCGCCCTAAACCATGGCTCGCGCGCTATCGAGGCCCCGACGGACGTCAGCACTCGCGAACTTTCAAACGAAAGATCGACGCAGAGCGGTGGCTGCGTACGGAGGAATCCCGGGGTGACCGTGGTGAGTGGGTCGACCCGACCGCTGGCCAGGTGACGTTCTCCGAGTGGTCGGAGAGATGGGTCGACGGCCTCGACCTCAAGCCCGCCACCCGCGCCAACTACGTCTCCAATCTCAACTCCCGTGTGCTCCCCACCTTCGGTAGCACACAGCTCGCCCGAATCACCCCAGCGGCGGTGAGATCGTGGCAGACCCGGCTTAGGGACGAAGGCCTCTCTGCGGCATCGATCCGCCAGGCCCGTCAGGTCTTATCCGCCGCACTCGAAGTGGCCGTGGCGGACGGGCTTATCGTGCGAAACCCGGCTGCCTCGGTGAAACCCCCGAAGGTCCGGCCCCGGAGGCAGCAGTACCTCACCGCCGAGCAGGTGGAGATCCTGGCCGACGCTTGCGAAGACAGACAGCCTGGCGCGGGCGCTGTCGTCTTCTTTCTCGCCTGGTCCGGTCTGCGCTGGGGAGAGGCTGTGGCTCTCCGCTGGGAGAACGTGGAAATCGAGCGGCGGCGGGTGGAGGTAAAGGTCGCGGCAACCGAGGTGTCGGGCCGGCTGGAGTGGGGGAGTCCCAAAACCCATGAGGAGCGTGCGGTCATCCTTCCTCAGTTCGTGATCGACCAGCTCGGGCCTCCCGGCCCACCAGATACGTTGGTGTTCTCCGCTCCACGTGGCGGGCCATTGCGCAACTCCAACTTTCGAAAATCGGTCTGGGACCCGGCGGTCAAGGCGTCAGGTATGCCCACCGACCTGGTGCCGCACGATCTCCGGGACACGGCAGCAAGCCTTATGATTGCCTCCGGCGCCTCGATCAAAGCGGTGCAACGAGCTCTAGGCCACGCCTCCGCGGCGATGACCCTCGACACATACGGCGGGCTCTTCGAAGATGACCTCGAGGATCTGGCCGACCGGATGGAGAAACGCTACGGCTGACCGATGCCCTCGAACACGTCAGACGAGACGGTGGTCAGACCTCGGGGCGAACGTACAATTGGCAGCGTGACCCAGCAGCAGATCGACATGATCGCGATAGACCC
>DASWKM010000168.1:0-6775 GCA_036396635.1 Acidimicrobiia bacterium | reverse complement strand
CTGCAACTGGGACGGCCGCTGTTCCTGGAGGGCGAGGCCGGGGTCGGCAAGACCGAGGTCGCCAAGGTGCTGGCCGCCATCGCGGGTGAGGACCTGATTCGTCTCCAGTGCTATGAGGGTCTGGACGTGGGTCATGCCCTGTACGAGTGGGACTACACCCTCCAGATGATGGAGATCCGGCTCCTCGAGGCACGGGGGGAAGGGCCGAAGGCGACTGCCCGAGACATCATGAGCCGAGACTTCCTCACCGCCCGCCCCTTGCTCAGGGCGATCGAGGCAGCCCGGGACGGGCGGCGGCCCGTTCTCCTCATCGACGAGCTCGATCGCGCCGACGAGGAGTTCGAGGCATTCCTCCTCGAGCTGTTGTCGGACTTCCAGGTCTCGATCCCTGAGATCGGCACGATCTCAGCCGAAGAGCCGCCGGTAGTGATCCTGACGTCCAACCGCACCCGTGAGATCCACGACGCCTTGAAACGCCGGTGCATATATCACTGGATCGACTACCCGACTCCGGCGCTCGAGGCGGCCATCGTGGCGCGAAAGGTGCCGGGAATCGAGGCAGAGCTGGCGGCGAGCCTCGCTGCGGCAATGGCCAAGCTGCGCGCCATGGACCTGTTCAAGCCTCCCGGAGTTGCCGAGACCCTCGACTGGGCGGAGTCGCTACGCCTCCTCCACGATGGGAACCTCACGCCTGCCCTCGCCGACCGCACCCTGGGGGTGGTCCTGAAGTACAAAGACGACATCGATGCGGTGCGGAGCGCCGGTCTCGAAGCTCTCGTCGGATGACACCCGGTGCTCTCACCGACCTGACCACGTTCGCAGGCGCCCTCAGGGGAAAAGGGCTCACGGTGACCCCCGATCAGGTCGGTGAGATGGCCAGGGCGATCAGCCTCGTCGATGCGTCTCAAAGAGGCCAGGTCCATGCCGCGCTCCGATCGCTCTCCATCACCGACCCGGACGAGAGAGAGCCTTTTGACGAGGTGTTCTCTCGCTTCTTCGAAGGCCGACTCTGGCCGGGAGCGCCCACCGAGCAGCATTCGCGGATCGCTTCCTCGGCGGCCGTGAAGCCGATTCTCCAATCGCTCAGCCAGACGCCGACCACAGATGCGGAGTCACAGCGCGGTGCCTCGGCGGTCGAGTCACTGCAGAATCGAGACTTCGCCGATCTCGCCGAAGACGACCTCATCGAGGCGCGACGTCTGGTGATGTCGATGCTTTGGCAGCCCTCGGACGTGAGGACCAGACGGTGGGTCCGATCCTCTGGAGGAACTCACCCCGATCTGCGTCGAACGCTGCGTGGAGCCGTGCGACCTACCGGAGACCTGATGCCGATCGTCACGAGACAGCGACGTCTTCGCCAACGCCCACTCATCATCATCGCCGACATCTCGGGGTCCATGGAGCAGTACGCCGAGTTGTTCCTCGTCTTCGCCCATGCCGCGCAACGACGCCTCGACCATGTCGAGGTCTTCACTTTCTCAACCGAGCTCACCCGCATCACGGAGGACTTGAGGCGGAGAGACGCCCGCAGCGCCCTCTCCGGCGTCGCCGCTTCCGTGCACGATTGGTCCGGAGGAACCAAGATCGGTGATGCGCTCGCCGAGTGGAATCGGCATTGGAGCCGCAGGCTCTCGAGGGGCCGGCCGATCGCTCTGATCCTCTCCGACGGATGGGACTGCGGAGACCCCTCCCTCTTGAGCGCAGAGATGGCAAGGCTCTCCCGCTCGGTCCATCGCGTGATCTGGTTGAACCCCTTGGCGGCGCGTGCCGACTATCGGCCGGCCACACGTGGCATGCAAGCGGTGATGCCCCATGTCGACCATCTGCTCCCGGCGGCCAGCGTCATGGACCTGCGCGGCGTGGTCCGCCTCCTCGACACCATGGTCCGATAGAACCTGGCTATCCCGGCACGGGTCATGTCGCTCCTGTAGGTTCGACGGTAGAGGACCTCAGGAGGACTCATGTACCCAGCGGCGTTCGACTACCTCGCCCCCACAAGCCTCGAAGAGGCGCTGACCGTTCTCGCCGAACGGGGAGATGAGGTGAAGATCCTGGCCGGCGGTCAGAGCCTGATACCGATGATGAAGCTCAGGTTCGCCAGGCCATCGACCCTCATGGACATCAACCGCCTGCCCGGGCTCGATGTCCTGGAGCACTCCAACGGTCGCATCACAATGGGGGCGCTGGTGCGCCACAACGATGTGGTCAAATCCGATGTGGCCAAAGGCAACCACACCGTTGCCAGCGCCGCCCCATGGGTGGCCGACCCGATCGTCCGCAACCTGGGCACGGTGGCGGGCTCGCTGGCCCATCACGACCCAGAAGGCGATTGGGCGTCTGTGATGCTGGCCTGTGGGGCCGATGTCGTGCTCACCTCCCGAGACGGGCAACGGGTGGTCCCCATCGACGACTTCCTGGTCGACATGTTCACCACATCCTGTCGACCCAATGAGATGGTCACAGAAGTCCGGGTCGTGACACACAGCGCTCGTGGTGGCGGTGACTACCAAAAGCTGGAGAGGAAGGTTGGGGATTACGCCACCGTCGGCGTGGCCACCTCCATCGAGCTCGACGAGGCCGGCAAGATCGGCACCGCCGGGCTCGCCCTCACCTCGGTGTACGCACACAACCTGAAAGTGACCGAGGTGGAGCAGGCACTCGTCGGGAGCACACCGACCACCGACCTGTTCGCCGAAGCGGGGCGAATCGCGGCTGCGGCGTGTGATCCCGCCTCGGACACCAGGGGATCCGCCGAGTACAAACGGCACGTGGTGGATGTGTTCACGAGGAGGGGTCTCGCCAGGGCGCTCGAGATCGCCGAGGGAGGTGCCACATGAACATCATCGTCACCGTCAACGGGACCGAGCACACCGCGGATATCGAGCCACGGCGCTTGCTGGTCGACTTCATCCGATCGACGCTCAAGCTCACCGGGACCCATATCGGGTGTGACACCACGAGTTGTGGGGTGTGCACGGTGTTGTTGGATGGCACACCGGTCAAGTCATGCACCGTGTTCGCGGTCCAGGCCGACGGGCGATCGATCACCACCGTCGAGGGCCTCAAGCAGAACGGCGCCCTCGCCCCGATTCAGGCGGCATTCAAAGAGCACCACGGCCTGCAGTGCGGCTTCTGCACACCGGCGATGATGCTGGTGGGGTCGGCACTGATCGCGGAGAACCCGAGCCCGACGGAGGAAGAAATCCGCTGGGCGATCTCGGGGAACCTGTGCCGTTGCACTGGGTACATGAACATCGTCGCCTCGATCCAGGCCGCGGCCAAGATGACCAGCGAGGGAGCCAGCCAATGACGACTACAACACACAAACCGTCGACGCCGCCCGAGATCGGTGGGCTGGGTCACAGCCGCCGTCGCGTCGAGGACGCGAGATTCATCGAAGGCCAGGGCAACTATGTCGACGACATCGAGCTGCCCGGCATGCTCTACATGGCGATCCACCGCAGCCCGGTGGCCCACGCCAGGATCGTCTCGATAGACACCTCCGGGGCCGAGGCGGTGGAGGGCGTTCTCGCCGTGGTCACCGGGGAGCTGCTGGCCAACTACAACCTGGCATGGATGCCGACGCTGTCCGGTGACACCCAGGCAGTGCTCGCCACCGACAAGGTCCGGTTCCAGGGTCAAGAGATCGCCGCAGTCATCGCGACGGACCGCTATGTGGCCGAGGATGCGGCCGAGATGATCCAGGTCGAGTACGAGGAACTCGAGCCGATCATCAACCCGCAACGGTCCCTCGAGGCGGATGCTCCCATCATCCGCGACGACAAGGAGGGCCAGGCCTCCAACCTCTGCTACGAGTGGGAATCGGGCGACAAGCAGGCGGTGGACGCCGCCTTCGCCCGCGCCGCCAAGGTCGTCACCCTCGAGACTCACTACCCGAGGTCCCACCCGGCTCCCCTCGAGACGTGTGGCATCGTCGCCGACGTCAACCCGGTGACGGGTCAGGCCACCATCTACATGACATCCCAGGCTCCCCATGCGCACCGCACGGTGTTCGCCCTCGTGGCGGGTCTCCCCGAGCAGAACATCCGGATCATCTCCCCGGACATCGGTGGTGGATTCGGCAACAAGGTCCCGGTCTACCCGGGATACGTCGTGGCCACCGCCGCCTCCCTGGTCATAGGCAAGCCCGTGAAGTGGGTGGAGAGCCGGACCGAGAACCTGATCTCGACCGGCTTTGCCCGCGACTACTACATGAAGGGTGAGCTGGCGGTCTCGGATGAGGGAAAGATCCTCGCCCTGAGGGTGGACATGGTCTCCGACCAGGGGGCCTTCTTCTCAGATGCCCAGCCCACCAAGTTCCGAGCCGGTCTGTTCCACATCGTCACCGGGTCGTATGACTACCCGGCCGCATACGTGTCGACCAAGGGGGCCTACACGAACAAGGCCCCTGGTGGTGTGGCCTACCGCTGCTCGTTCCGGGTCACCGAGGCGTCGTACCTGATCGAGCGGCTTGTCCAGAACGCGGCGTATGAGATCGGCATGGACCCGGCCGAGTTCCGGTCGAAGAACTTCATCAAGCCCGACCAGTTCCCCTACATGTCGCCGACAGGGTTCGTTTACGACTCGGGTGACTACGAGGCGGCCCTGCGCCTGGCGATGAAGATGGTCGGCTACGAGGAGATGCAGAAGGAGAAAGAACAGGCCAGAGAAGAGGGAAGGCTCGTCGGCGTCGGCGTCGCCAGCTTCACCGAGGTGGTCGGTGCCGGCCATGGCGAGGAATACGACATCCTCGGTCTGAAGATGTTCGACTCGGCCGAGTTGAGGGTTCACCCCACCGGGAAGGCCATCCTCAAGCTCGGCGTGCGCAGCCAGGGGCAGGGTCATGAGACGACATTCGCCCAGATCGTGGCCGAAGAGCTCGGTATCCCCGCATCCGACATCAAGGTGGTCGAGGGTGATACGGACAACACGCCGTACGGGCTGGGCACGTATGCCTCCAGGAGCACTCCTGTGGCGGGTGCCGCCACCGCCGTCATCTCCCGCCAGCTACGCGACAAGGCGAAGAAGATCGCCGCGCATCTCCTCGAGGCCTCCGAAGAGGACCTCGAGTGGGAGCCTGGCAAGTTCAGCGTGGCCGGTGACCCCGACAGCTCGGTCACTATTCAGGACGTGGCTTTCGCCGCCTACACCAACCCGCCTCCGGGCATTGAGGCCGGTCTCGAGGGAGTCCACTACTACGACCCGCCCAACATGACATTCCCCTTCGGGACCTACATCGTCGTGGTCGACGTCGATCCGGAGTCGGGTCAGTGGAAGGTGCGCCGCATGGTCGCGGTGGACGACTGTGGGGTGAGGATCAATCCGATGATCGTCGAGGGCCAGATCCACGGTGGCCTGGCCGAGGGCTTCGCCATGTCCTCGATGCAGTACATCACCTTCGACGAATCCGGCAACTGCATCGGGTCGAACTTCATGGACTATCTGATACCGACGGCATGGGAGACTCCCCGCTTCGAGCTGGGCGAGACGGTCACACCGTCACCCCATCACCCGATCGGCGCCAAGGGTGTTGGTGAGTCGGCGACGGTGGGCTCCCCGGCCGCTTATGTCAACGCCGTCATCGACGCCCTCGCCCACCTCGGCGTGCGCAACATCGACATGCCGGTCTCGGCCGACCGGGTCTGGGCGGCGATGGAGGAAGCGAAAGCGCGGTGAATCGCGAGCTGCTGGAGCTGGCGGCCGAACTGAGCCGCCGGAACCAGCCCTTCCTCGCCGCCACCGTGGTCTGGGCCCGGGGCCCCTCCTCGGGCAAGCGCGGGTCGACGGCCATCATCCAGCCCGACGGCTCGGTCACCGGTTGGATCGGCGGCGCCTGTGCCGAGCCGGTGGTGATCCGGGAGGCCCGGGAAGCCATGGCCGACGGCAAGCCACGTCTCCTGTTCCTCGGGCCCGAGGAGGACATCGCATCGGTCGAGAGCCGCCCGGATGTGACCACGGTCCCGATATCGTGTACGTCAGAAGGAGCCCTGGAGGTCTTCTTGGAGCCAATGCTCCCCCATCCACATCTCGTGATCATCGGTTTCTCGCCGGCGGTCCACACCTTGGTGTCCCTCGCCGAGACGCTCGGCTGGCGGATCGATGTCGTCGGGGAAGATCTCTCCATGCCGGCGGTTGGCGCCAGCACCGCGATCGTCGTGGCCACACAGGGTCATTACGACGAGCCGGCGGTTGAGGCCGCGCTGGCGACCGACGCCGGCTACATCGGGATGATCTCGTCCAAGAAGCGGGCGGACACCGTCCTCGGGTACCTTCGTGATCGAGGGCTGCCCGAAGATCAGCTTGCCCGGATCGTGGCTCCCGCCGGTATCGACCTGGGACACGTCGCCCACAACGAGATCGGGGTCTCCATCGTCGCCGAGCTGGTGAAGAGACGTGCCGCCGGCGAGCTGCGGGGATGGCCCAGGCCATCCGATCGGCCCCACACGGCAACCGATCCCGTCTGTGGGATGGATGTCGAGGTCGCAACGGCGAGATGGATCAGCGAGCACGATGGCGAGACCTACTACTTCTGCGCCCCCGGGTGCAAGACGGCGTTCGAGAATGCGCCTGCGCAATACGCCGGTGTGTGATACAACGACCAGATGAGAAGCCAGCTCGCACTCCGCAACAAATGGGCAAGCGAGGGCAAGAAGGTGGCCGTGGCCACCGTGATCAAGGTCCATGGCAGCGCACCCCGGCCGGAGGGCTCGAAGTTCTTGGTCTCCTCGGATGGCGACATGGAGGGCTCGGTCAGCGGCGGCTGTGTCGAGAACGA
>DASWKM010000167.1:0-4122 GCA_036396635.1 Acidimicrobiia bacterium | reverse complement strand
GCCATGGCGATGGTGATGGCCATAGCAAACGGAAGATAGCGTCTACTCAACTTCGTGTACCTCTGACTCGATTGGCCCTAATCTTTCCCCCGAGAGCTGACTCTCAGCTGACTATTGAGGGACCAAGGTTCAGCTGACAGTCAGAAATGAAGGCCAGGCTGTCGCCATGAACAAAACCAAGGGTGTCCTGATCCTGGTGCTCGTGATGGTGCTTGGCGCCGTCGGTGGATGGATTGCCGGGTCCCAGATCGAGTCACCTGCCGAAGCGGCCGCTCGAACGAATGCCCCGGCACCGTCCCCGATCCTGGTGCCCGCCGAGATGCGGGAGCTGTCGACCGACGTGATCACCCGGGGCACTGGGCGTTTTGGTGCTCCACAAGCTATCTCGCTCCCCTCTTCGATCCTCAAGGGAGGGGTTCCCAGCGTTCTCACCGGCGCTCCGGCTCCGGGCCAGGAACTGGTAGTGGGCGCGGTCGCCTTCGGGGTGTCGGGACGCCCCGTGTTTCTCTTCGAAGGGGGGATTCCGTCTTTTCGCGATCTCGGGCCGGGCATCTCGGGTCCGGATGTGATGCAGCTGGAAACCGGTCTGGCGGAGGCAGGTTTCGATCCCGGTCCCGTCGACGGGGTTTTCGACACGACGACCGGACAAGCCGTGGAAGCTCTCTATCGATCCGCCGGGTTCCAGCCGGTCACGGTCACCGAAGCTCAGTTGGCAGAGCTACGCACCGTCGAGGCCGAGCTCGTCCCCGGAAGTCGATCGACGGCCGGCATCCATGTCCCGGCCGATGAGGTCATGTTCGTGACAGCCGCACCGGTGCGGGTCGCCGAGCTGACCGTGGGATTGGGGCAGGTGATCGATGGCCCGTTGGGAACTGTCACCGACGCGACAATCGCCATCGACTCCTCGGTGCCGATCGAAAGTTCAGGGCTCATCGCGGAAGGGATGCATGTCGTCATCGACGAGCCCGATCTCGGCATCCAGGAGACGGGTGTGGTGAGCCGGATTGCCGAAAGCCCGGGTACCGATGGCGTCGATGGGTTTCATGTCTATTTCGAGGTTCGAGTCGAGGGTGATCCGACGAACTTGATCAATGCCTCGGTGCGGCTCACCATCCCAATCGAGTCCACGGGCGAGCAGGTGCTCGTCGTCCCGGTGAGCGCCCTCAACCTCTCCGCCGACGGCTCCTCCCGAGTCCAGCGCCAGGTCGGGGAGGGGCTGGAAACGGTGACCGTCGAACCCGGCCTCTCGGCGCAGGGTTTTGTCGCGGTTGTCCCCATCGAAGGTGAGTTGCGGGCCGGCGATCTGGTCGTCATCGGCTTCGAGCAGCAATGAGCCTCATCGAGCTGGATCTGGTCAGTCGGCAATTCGGTGTAGAGCCGCCGATCCACGCGCTGTGTGAGGTGACGCTATCGATCGAGAGCGGCGAGTGGGTTGCGGTCCTTGGCCCGTCGGGGTCGGGGAAGACGACTCTCCTCAACATTCTCGGCCTCCTCGACCGTCCCACGTCCGGCGAATACCGGCTCGAGGGACAGGACGTGGCTCGGCTGGGAGAAGGGCAGAGGGCCGGAGTACGAGGCCGTGAGGTGGGTTTCGTCTTCCAGTCCTTTCACCTCGTGAGCCATCGGTCTGTCACCGAGAACGTGATGATGGCCGACATATACAGAGGTGGGGCTCGTTCTGATCGAAGGGATCGCGCCCTGGCGGCCCTGGAGAGGGCCAAGATCACCCATCGCGCCGACTACATGCCCGACCGGCTGTCTGGAGGCGAGCGACAAAGGGCGGCGATAGCCAGGGCCATCCTCGGCTCGCCAAAGCTCCTTCTGTGTGACGAGCCGACCGGGAACCTCGACACCGTCACAGGCGACAACATTCTCGACTTGTTCGCCGAAATGCATCACGACGGGATGACGATCGTGATGATCACCCACGATCCCAATGTGGCCGAGCGCGCCCAGCGTCAGGTCCACATCGTCGATGGCTATCTCACCGAGGCGGCATGAGCCACCGGAAAGGCATTAGCGACCAGAGATCCTCGATCTCGTTCAGGGATGTCATGACGGAGGCCATCTCCGGGCTGATGGCACGTCCGGGTAGGACGGCGCTCACCATCCTCGGCACGGTGATCGGCCTGGCGGCGCTCGTAGCGACCCTCGGCATCTCGCAGACTGCCGGAAACCGGATTGTGGGACGCTTCGACGAGCTGGCCGCCACCGAGGTATTCGTCACGTCCCGCCCTCCCTCGCTCAACGCCCCGAACAACGATATGCCATGGGACGCACCCGACCGCCTCAGACGTCTCGACGGCGTCGTGGCCGCGGGGAACCTCAGCGTCGTCGACGTGGGGGAGACGCTGGTCAGCACATCGCCCTTGCGTGACCCAGCACAGAGGACCGATTTCAAACTGTCGGTCCAGGCGGTGTCGCCCGGGCTATACGAGGCGGTGAGGGCCACTACCGGTACCGGTCGTCTCACGGACCAGTTGCTGTCGGACCGGGCGGAGCGGGTGGCTGTCCTCGGTGCCACCGCTGCCGAGCGGCTCGGCATAGCCGGTGTCGAGCAACTCCCCGCGATCCGTGTCGGTGACGAGGTATTCCTGGTCATCGGAATCATCACCGAGGTCGCCCGACAATTCGATCTGCTGGCAGCGGTGATCATCCCCGAGGGCACGGCAAGAGAGCTCTATCACCTCACGGCTCCCCAGACCGTGGTTGTCGAGACGAGGATCGGGGCAACATCACTCATAGCGAGACAGGCTCCTCTCGCTCTACGGCCCGACAATCCGGAAGGATTGAAGGTGGCATTCCCAGCGGAGCCACAGCGCGTTCGGGAGGCGGTGCAGAGTGATCTCGATGTTCTTTTCCTCTTGTTGGGGGGTGTCGCCCTCCTGGTTGGCGCCTTGGGCATTGCCAATGTCACCCTCGTCTCCGTTCTGGAGCGGACCGGTGAGATCGGCCTGCGGAGGGCACTCGGTGCCACCAGACGCCACATCGCGAGCCAGTTCCTGATCGAGAGCGGAGTCATGGGAGTGATCGGGGGCATCGTGGGAGCGAGCATCGGGACACTTGTCGTCATCGGTGTGGCCGCCCTCCAGACATGGAGCCCGGTACTCGACCCGATGGTGCCGCTGGCGGCGCCGGTGATCGGAGGCCTTGTCGGGCTGCTCGCCGGGACGTATCCATCGATCCGCGCCGCCCGGATGGAGCCAGTCGAGTCTCTCAGATCGGCGACCTGAGCCGGCCGGTTGCCTTTCCGTGATGATCGCCGCCACGGCCGGATCGCCAGTCGTCGTGGCAGGACTTTTCCTGTGGACGCGGTGTCAGACCCCTGGGGCCCCATATCGGTCAGGGTAGGGACAGGTGGTAAGACCAGAATGGAGGGGGTAGCTCTGATGCGTCCTGATGACATCACGAGATCACGCCGGCAGGTGGCCGAGGTCTTGATGGGGGGAGGAATGGTCGTGGTCGGGCTGACGGTGACGAGCTTCGCTCTCTTCTCCCTCTACCGTCTCATCGGACAGGTTTTTGCACCCTTAGGAGCACCGATACCCGCCGGCTACCTGCTGGTAGTCCTGACCGGTGCGGCAATTGGAGTCTCCATGTTCCTCACAGGCGTTGCCCTGCGTCGTCGCGCTCGGCGTGAGGAGCTGGAATACATGGTCAGCCGACTCGGGCTCGAGCATGAGCGGCGACCGGTGAGCAGCCAATGGGGCTCCCTTTGGTGAGCGCGACGCTCAACCCTTGACCGCCCCCATGGTGAACCCGGAGATGAACCGGTCGAGGAAGGCGTTGAAGATCAGAGCGATGGGGACCGCGATCAATATGACCGCACCCTGAAGCGACTGCCAGAAGAACACGTCGCCACGCACCAACTCGGTGGGGACCCCGGTGGCGATGGTCTTCACCGCAGAGGACTTGTTGAAGGCCAGCGCATATATGAACTCGTGAGCGGAGAGGGTGAAGGCGAACACCACGACGGCGATTATGCCGGGGACCATCAGGGGCAGCACGACCCGGGCGATGGCGCCGATCCGGCTGTGGCCGTCGACCATGGCCTGTTCCTCGAGGTCCATCGGTATCCCCTTGAAGAAACCCATGAGCAGCCAGGCGGAGATGGGAATGGTG
>DASWKM010000166.1:0-10476 GCA_036396635.1 Acidimicrobiia bacterium | reverse complement strand
CCAACACCGTCACGAACGGCCTGGGCGGCCCCTCGACCTGGGCGGGTGCGCTGTTGGGCTGTTGAGTGAAAGCGGGATCCACGCCTCTCCCCCATCGGCGCCCAAGGTGTGGTGCGTCTGGCATACCAGACCGTCGGGAGTCATGAATACAGCGGGGTTCTCGCACTGGGAGCATTTCCGACGCTGGCGGGGGCGGGCACGCATTCCCGGTCCTATCGGCGTGCCCCGTCGAAACCTTGGGTGTCATACTGCACACGCGCAAGATGACTAGTCCGCGTGGAGTGGGCAGGGAAACACGCCCGAAGGGGAAATCAGTCCGGTTTCCCTGCCCAGCCCGTGTGCCGGACAACAGGGGTGCAATCCGGCCTCATCAACCTACCACGCACCGCAGCCAGATGACCACAAACAGTGGGAATGGCAGCGACACACCGCTAGGAGATCCATTCCCACAGCCAGACGAGACCTTGCACCAGACGCCATCCCAGGTACACACCCACCAACAGGACCATCAATTTGAAGGTGAATGGTGTCTTCAGGTCGGCGTGCTCACGCTCCTCGGTCATCGTCCCGACCGGTTCCTGGGGACGAAATGGATCGGGGTGCCCGTGAAGTCGTGAGCCGATCGAAGCCTGCCCTCCAGGAAGCGGAGATAGTCCTCACCCAACTCACCACCGGAGACGAAGATGACAAAGGTCGGCGGCGCCGTCCCTGCCTGAACTGCATAATGGAGCTTGGGACGCCTTCCCTTTCGCACCGGCGGTGGATGAGAAGAAGTCCACTCCCGGAACTCTCGATTCAGTTGACCGGTACCGACCCTGAGATTCCGAGTCCCGATCACTGCTTGCAACGCGGCGCCCAAACGCCCCACCCGAGCACCGCTCAGGGCGGACATGCGTATCACCGGCGCCCAGCCCACGAAGTTGAACCGGTCAGGCAAGGAGCGCTCAGTGAGCTCACGTTGCTCCTGGTCGAGGGCTTCCCATTTGTTCAATACGACAACCAGACTGGTGCCCGCCTCAATGATCTCACTGGCGATTCGCTGGTCTTGGTGGGTCACTCCCTCCGTGGCATCGACCATCAACACGGCCACGTCGGCTTGCTTCAGCGCCTGGCGCGCACGAGACACGGCATAGAAGTCGGCATTCTCTGAGATCTGCGGTTTGCGGCGGATCCCGGCCGTGTCGACGAGGCGGTACTCCGTCCCGTCGATCTCGACGTCGACATCGATCGGGTCGCGAGTAGTGCCAGGACGGTCGGAAACGATGACCCGCTGCTCTCCGGCGAGACGGTTCAGCAGGGTGGACTTTCCGGTGTTGGGCCGACCGACGATGGCCACACGAGGCACTTCGGGAGCGTCGCCCGTTGCCGGCGTCTCGGGCAACACCGCAAGCACCTGGTCGAGTAGATCACCAACACCTCTTCCGTGATAGGCACTCACCGGGTTCGGCTCTCCAAGTCCGAGCCTCCAGAAACGGTCGATCTCCCACTCCTGGGAGATGTTGTCGATCTTGTTCACTGCCACGATCACGGGGATCCCAGCCGAACGAAGTATCGAGATGACCCCGGTGTCGTCGTCGGTCACCTCGGTCGTGCCATCGACTACGAGCACGACCGCATCGGCCCCGGAGACGGCTCCTTCGGCTTGATGGCGGATGGATGTGCTGAGATCACCACCCGGTTTGACCTCCCAGCCACCCGTGTCCACCAGGATGAAGTCGCGACCCGCCCAGTCTGCATCGAACTCCCGCCGGTCCCGGGTGACACCGGACAGCTCCTCGACGACCGCTGACCGGGAGCCGATGATCCGGTTGACGAGCGTTGACTTCCCAACGTTGGGGCGGCCGACGACTGCGACGACCGGGAGGGTGCTCACGTGTCTCTCAGGCGCTGATCAGCTCGAGGGCCTCGGTCGCGGTCCACTCCCGATCCCGCTCCAGCCAGGAGTCTCCGCCCGGTCCGGACGCGGTCACTCCAGCCTCGACCATGGCCTGCAGCGTGGTCACGAACGCCCTCAGTTGTGGTGGAAGGGGGAAGTACTCCTCCTCCTGGGTCGCGCGCCACAGCTCAAAGCCGTTGGTTGGGCTCAAACGATCGATGACCTCCTGGACCAGATGGTCGGGGGCCGATGCGCCGGCGGTCAGACCCACGGTCGTAACCCCTTCCAGCCAAGCATCGTCGATGTCATCCGCCGAGTCGATCCGGTGGGCGGCAACATGGTTCTCGCGCGAGACCCTCACCAGGGCCTGGGTGTTCGAGGAAGTGTCAGAGCCCACGACCAGGATGAGATCGCATTGGTCGGAGAGTTGGTTGACCACTTCCTGTCTGTTCGTGGTGGCATAACAGAGATCGGACTTGCGGGCAGTCTTGAGATTGGGGTACCGACTCGAAGCCTCGTCCATGACCTCCTGCCACTCGTACATGCCCAAAGTCGTCTGGGCGACGAGTGCAACCTTGTCGTCATCGGTGGGGCTGAAGCCACCCAGGCCGTCCTTCGGCTCCACCAACGTGATCGACTTGGGAGCCTCGGCGACCGTGCCGACGGCTTCATCGTGGCCCTGATGACCGACATAGATGATGTCATAACCCTTGCTCGACATCGTCTTCACCTCGTGGTGGACCTTGGTGACCAATGGGCACACCGCATCGATCACCACCGCGGCCCGATCGGCGGCTGCAGCCACCACCTCGGGAGCCGATCCGTGGGCCGACAACATCACGGGGGCGCCTTCGGGGACTTCGGCGATATCGTTGACGAAGACCACTCCAACCCGCTCGAACGCCCGCACCACCCACTCATTGTGGACTATCTCGTGATAGCAATAGACGGGCCCGTCAAAGATCCGGGTCATCCAGGTCAGGGCTTTGATCGCCATTTCGACACCGGCGCAGAACCCACGTGGCTCGGCGAGGAGAACTCTCTCAACTGTCATCGACATGTCAATGGTAGGGGCGATCCCGAGAATCAGGACTTCGCCCGGATGAGGGCCAGAACCCTGTCGACGACCTGGGCGAAGGTCAGGTTCGACGTGTCGATCACCACAGCCCCGTCAGGAATCGTCAGTGGCGATGCAGCCCTGGTGGAGTCGATGTGATCTCGCCTGTTGAGGTCGATCAGGACTTCTGAGGGGTCGTTGCCGGTCTGGAGCGCGCGTCGCTGGGCCCTTATCTCGGGGCGAGCGCTGAGATACACCTTCACCTCTGCGTCAGGAAAGACCACCGATCCGATGTCTCGTCCCTCGACGACGCCACGGTTCTCATGACGGCCCAGCCATTCTCTTTGCATCTCGACGAGGATGCCTCTCACCTCAGGGTGAGTCGAGACAGCCGAGACCGCTTTGGTGACCGTTTCACCACGGATCTCGTTCGAGACGTCGACTTCATTGAGATACGTGCGGCCGTGCTCCTGGTCGAGACGTGTACGCGCCACTGTCCCGGCGATCGCTGGTCCCTCGGAGGGATCGACCCCCGCCCGCAGGACTGCCAGCGTCGCCGCGCGGTAGAACGCGCCGGTGTCGAGGTGGGGCAGACCGGCTCTTTGGGCAACGACGCGGCTGACCGTCGACTTCCCGGTGCCGCCCGGCCCATCGACGGTCACGATCAATGACACAGATCGGGAGGATAGAGGCGCACCTGTTTGGCAGGAGTGGCCCGGGCTCCGGAGGGGTTGTCCGATTTGGGGGGCTTCGGACAATGGGGGCGAAATCGGAGACCGGGCCCTCCCGCATGTGTCAGAACCTAGTGGGTGATCCGGTTCGATGACGTTTATCGCGACAAATCGTCGAGCATCGCCCAGAACCCGGGCCACGTCTTGTCGACCACACCAGGGCTCATGATCGTGACATCGGAGACCACGAGCCCGATGACGGCGAGCGCCATGGCGATTCGGTGGTCGCCGTGGGGGTCGATGACGGCGCCCTTCAGCCGGGCGGGGAGCACCGTCAGGCCGTCACCGTGTCGTTCCACCCTCCCACCGAGCCTCCCGATCCCCTCGGACAACGCCATCATCCGATCCGACTCCTTGTGGCGAAGCGACCCGAGGCCAGAGAGTCGCGAGGCGCCGTCCGCGAACAGACATGCGACCGCCAGGGCGACCGCGCCATCCGGTGCCTCTGACATGTCGGCGTCGATGGGAGAGAGGGACGACTCGCGTCCGACTAATGACATCCGGTGCTCATCCCACGAGACGTCGCAGCCCATCGCCTCGAGGTGAGTGACGACCAGCATGTCAGGCTGCCTGTCCCCCAAACCGAGGCCATCGATGACGACACGCCCGCCGGTGATGGCCGCCGCAACCAACGGGTAGACGGCGGCTGAGGCATCCGGATCGATGACGACATCCGTCGGGCGGTAGCCGGTGTTGGCGATCTCGTACCCGGTGAGTGTGCGATCGATGGACGCCCCGAAACGTCGCATGGTGGCCGCGGTCATCTCCAGATACCCGTACGAGCCGGCCATGCCCCTTGGCTCCAGCACGGTCGGCTCCTGCATGATCGGCGCCAGCAGCATCAAGGCCGTGGCGAACTGGGAAGTTGCCGAGCAGTCGACGGGGATCGAGCCACCCCAGAGCCGTCCATGCCCGGTGATCTCAATGGGCAGACCCTCCCCTCTGACAACGACCCCGAGGTCGCGGAGCGCGTCGATCAGGCCCGACATCGGGCGATGTGGCAATCGACCATGCCCCTTCAGGACGTTGGCACCATCACACGATGCAGCGAGGGCCATGGCGATGCGGGCAGTGAGGCCGGACTCACGGGCGTCCAACGGTGTTGCAGCCGGTTCGAGCCTGCCGCCGTTCCCATCGACGGACCAAGGCTCGCTGGCGGTGACGAGATCGACCCCCAAGACACGGAGGACGTCGATCATCGCGTGTGTGTCATCCGCGTCGAGAGCGGCGTAGAGGTGGGAACGTCCCTCGGCCAGTGCAGCCGCGGTCAACGCGCGGATGGTCTCCGACTTGGACCCTGGGGGCCGGATCCGGGCGTCGATCGGCCTGTGGACGACATGCACCTTGTGCGCATCGAGTTTCACGATGTCAGCAGGGCCTGGATCTCGATGGCCGTCAGCCTCCTGGATTGGCCGGGCCGGAGGCTAGAGTCGGTGATCGGCCCGATCGCAGTGCGCACTAGACGGCTCACCGGGTGCCCGACTGCTTCCATGAGCCTTCGCACTTCACGATTTCTGCCCTCGACCATCACCAGCTCCACGAGGGACCTCCCTGGGCGGGATTGGACCAGCCTGGCCGATTGGGCCCGCGCCGGACCGTCGTCGAGGATCACACCCGTGACCACCTCCCGCAGGGTGCCGGGTGAAGGCACGCCTGTCACTTCGGCCAAGTACCTCTTGGTTATCCCATACCGAGGATGGGTCACCCTGTTGGTGAGCTCGCCGTCGTTGGAGACGAGGATCAGACCCTCGGAATCGGCATCGAGACGTCCCACCGGATAGAGGCGTTGCGGAGTCTCGATCAAGTCGATGACCGTCGGCCTTCCCAGTGGATCATCCGCAGTGCTGATAACACCAACCGGCTTGTACAGAAGATGGGTCTCGAGAGCGGGTGAGATAGGAACCGGTGCCCCGTCGAGAGTGAGCAGGTCGACATCAGGATCGACCCGATCGCCCAGGATGACCTGCTTGCCGTTGAGTCGCACCCGTCCCTCGACCATCGCTTCCTCCGCTGCACGACGCGACATCAGGCCCGAGTTGGCGATCGCCTTCTGGATGCGGATTCGCTCCGCCATGGTCAGTCGAGCCCGGGCCTGAGTGACTCTTCGAGGGTGTCGACGAATCCAGGTGGAGGAATGTGGTCGGCGAGAGGGGGGAGCTCGGCGACCTCGTTGATGCCGAGCTTCTCCAAGAACAGACCGGTTGTCTGATAGACCACGGGGTTGCCCGGCAGGTTGAGCCGCTCCTTCTCCTCGATGAGACCGAGCCGCTCGAGCGTTCGCACCGATGAGTCGGAGTCGACGCCTCGGATCTCGCTTATCTGACCACGTGACACAGGTTGGCGATAGGCGACGACCGCCAGTGTCTCCATGGCCGCCGACGAGAGCTTGCGCGCGGTGGCCGATGAGGAGAAACGCTCCAGATACGGATAGGCATCGGGGTGGCTGTAGAGCCGCCATCCCCCGGCCACGGACTTGAGCACCAGGCCGGATTGCCGGTCTGTCATCTGCCGGGCCAGCTCATCGAGGAGGTCCGTCACCTGATCCGGCGAAAGCTCGAGGACTTCGGCCAGCTCGCCTGTCGGCACCGGGCTCTCTGATACGAACAGCACCGCTTCCAGTGCGGCGAGATCGTTCAACTGGCCCACTCCGATGTCAGGTCGACTGCGGTCTCTCCGCGATGTCGGACTTCGATCGGCGAGGCCCAGTCACGTTGGGACACCTCGATGAGGCCCCAACGCGCCATCTCCAATAGTGCCAGGAAATAGGCGGCGACCTCGACATGGCGGCTGCAATGCTCGGTGAGACCCTCAAACGAGGTGACCGCCTCCACTCGCAATCGCGTTTGCAGATCCTCGATCGCGGCTTCAACACTGGGCAGCCCGAGGTCGAGATGATCGAGGTCGAGCTCGAGCCCGGCCCGCGCAAACACCCGGTCGCCGATGGCCACGAGACCCTTCGGGTCGACCGGAAGCTCCAGCTCAGGCATCGGGGCCACGATCTTCTGATCGAGTCCGGAGACCCTGGGGACGAATCGATTGCCTTCTTGCAGCCGGCGGTGCAGAACCGCGGCTACGTCCTTGAAGGTCACCGAAGCGAGCAGCCTGGACAAAAGACGGTCCCGCTCCTCGACGAGGGCCAACTCGTCGTCGAGCTCGAGGTCGGAGCGAGTCGGCAACAACGACTGCGCCTTCAGCTGTACGAGAGTCGACGCGATCAGGAGAAACTCGGACGTGACATCGAGGTCGAGCTCCTTCATCTCCGCGATGAGCGACAGGTACTCCTCGACTACTGCGGTGAGGCCGACGGCGTTTATGTCGACCTGATGCCTCGTGATCAGCTGTAGCAGCAAGTCGAAAGGGCCCTCGAAGACTGTCGTGCGGACGTGAAAGGTCATGTGTACTTCGAGGTTATCCGGCCGGTGAACAAGGTCACCGCCTTTGGGGGCTGGTCCGCGAGCTGGAGGATCTCCCAGACCTCGGGTTGGATCGACTCCGGGCGTTCCCCATGGTGGTGGAGGGCGAAGGCCACGGCCAGGGGTGGTGCTCCGATCTCGGCCAGCTCGTCGGCTGCGATCGCGCCGTGGTCCCGATACGAGGCCATCCGGCCACGGAGCGGCAGACGCAGCTTCATGGCCAATGAGGTGATGCTGCGGCCAATCAACCCGAGTCGGGCGTGTCTCTTCCCGACGTCGTGGAGCAATGCTGCCAGCACTACGTCGGGCCCGGCGACCGTGCCGGACATGACGGTCTCAGCCGCCTCGTAGCCGTGACGTTGGTCGGATCTCGGCTGGGAGAAGAAGACCTCGGCAAGCGCGGGGCCCAGCCATGCCTCAACCATCTCGGTCTCCGCGTTGGTCAGTCTCGGGGCGGTCAGGGCGTCGAGGAACCTTCGGGCGAGATGGCCCAGGGACCCGGGCAAATCAGGAAGCAGCCCTGGTCTTGCAGGAGACGCAGAGAACCGATGCAGGCCTGAATTCGAGCCGGTCGGCACCGATGTCCCCGCCGCATCGATCACAGATCCCATAGGTTCCGGCATCGATATGGGCCAACGCGGCATCGACGTCGTCGAGCTGCTTCTTCAGCGACTCCACCAGGCCGAGCACCTCAGTCCTCTCCGCGGTCACCGCGGCGGCGTCGGCAAAGCTCCCTCCAAAGTCGAGGTCAGAGCGGAGGTCACCCGTCTCGGCGGCGCCGAGCTCGTCGAGCTGATGAATGAGTTGTCGCCGCTCCTCTCGGAGCGCTTTTTCTGCACTGGCGATGTCGAGCGCCATTACCTACTCCTTGGATGTGCCTCGACGTAGATCTCCATCAAATGGGCGGGGCTAACCCTTGTGTAGACCTGGGTGGTGCTAATCGTAGCGTGACCGAGCAACTCCTGGACAGATCTCAGGTCGGCGCCGGCCTCGACCATGTGCGTTGCTGCGGAATGACGCAGAACGTGGGGCGACACCTTGTGCGGCTCGATATCGACTGCTGTCGCATGTTTCCTCACTATGTCGAACACCGCCTGTCGGCTGATTCTCCGACCGCGGAGACTGACGAAGAGTGGGTCACCTACCTGGTTACGCCTGATCAGACCGAGACGATCCGGGAGCCAGCCTTCTATCGCCGCTATGGCCTTGGAACCGAGTGGGACGAGGCGTTGCTTCGATCCCTTGCCCGTGACCCGCACCACCCGCTCTTCGAGATCGAGATCGGCGAGATCGACGCCGGTCGTCTCCGAGACACGCGCACCGGTGCCATAGAGGAATTCGAGCAGCGCACAGTCACGGCGCCCCGCCGCTGTTGTCGAGCCCGGTGCCTCAACGAGGGCGATGGCCTCTTCTACAGTCAAGGCCTTTGGAAATGGGTCCGGACGTCTCGGGCTCTCGATGAGTGAGGTCGGGTCCCGATCCCAGAGGCTCTCGACCACCAAGAACCGATGCAGGCCTCGCAACGATGCGATCTTGCGGCTGATCGTGGCGCCAACGAGACCGGCGGCCCTCATCTCGGCGATGAACTCCGCGATCAGCGGCTCGGTTGGCTCACGACCCTGGAGATGAGCCAGGTACTGGCTCAGATCTCGTCGGTAGGCCAGGATGGTGTTGGCCGAGAGGCCCCGCTCGACACGAAGGGACGCCAGGTACTCATCGACCCCCTCTTGGATCGAGACCCGGACCGGGCTCACAGACCCGCCAGCGCCTCCGTGACCGGCACATGCTCCACGCCGAGACTCTCCGCCACGGCAGGGTGACAGACATGATCACGCACGATGTTGACCCCTGCCTGCAGCTCGGGGTGGTTGATGGTCGAATGGGTCACCCCCTCCTGGGCCATCATCACCACAAATCGCAGTGTGGCGTTGGTGAGGGCGTACGTCGACGTGTGTGGGACGGCGCCCGGGATGTTTCCCACCGCATAGTGGAGGACGTCGTGCATCACGTAGACCGGGTCGGAGTGGGTGGTCTCCCGTGATGTGGCGAAGCAGCCACCCTGATCGATGGCAACGTCGACCAGCACGGCGCCCCGCTTCATCGACTTAACCATCTCCTCGGTGACCAGCTTTGGCGCGGATGCACCGGGCACCAACACGGTTCCGATGACCAGATCGGCTTTGAGCACCTGCTCCTCGAGGGTGAGTCGATTGGAGTGAAGGGTCACGATGCGTCCCTGATGGAGCGAGTCGATCGCACGGAGCTTGTTGATGTCGGTATCGAGCACGACCACGTCTCCCTGCATTCCCATCGCGATCACGGCCGCATTGGATCCGGCCATCCCCCCACCGATCACGACGACTTTGGCCGGGCTGACACCGGTCACCCCCCCGAGGAGGATTCCCCTCCCACCCTGGGACTTCTCCAGGAAATACGCCCCGGCTTGGGTGGCCATCCGGCCGGCGATCTCGGACATAGGGGCGAGGAGCGGGAGAGAGCCGTCCGGCATCTGAACCGTCTCGTAGGCGATGGCGATGACCCCCCTCCTGGCAAGCCCGGCCGCCAGCTCGGGATGGGCCGCCAGGTGAAGATATGTGAAGAGGATCTGGCCCTCGCGGAGCATCTCGACCTCGGGCGCCTGGGGCTCTTTCACCTTGAGGATGAGCTCGGCGCCACCGAATACCTCTGCGGCGCTAGGGACGATCTTGCCCCCCTGCGCCTCGTATTCGGAGTCGTGGATGGTCGAGCCGTCCCCTGCCCCGGTCTCGATGAGGACATCGTGACCGCGATCGGTCAGCTCACGCACGCCGATGGGTGTTATCGCGACCCGGTGCTCTTCGGTCTTGGTCTCCCTGGGAACACCAACGATCAAGACGGCACTCTGCTTTTGCTGCGTTCGACCTCGGGCCGGGCGTAGCGACGTCGGGACGCCGCTTCGATCAGACCGACGAACAACGGGTGCGGCTCGTCCGGTCTGGACCTGAACTCGGGGTGGGCCTGTGTGGCAACGAAATACGGGTGGTCGATCAGCTCTATGTACTCGACCAGGTTGTCGTCGGGTGAGACTCCCGCCAACCGCATGCCGGCATTCTCGAGGTCCTTCCGATAGCGGTTGTTGACCTCCCACCGGTGACGATGACGCTCGTACACAAGCTCCTTGCCGTACAGATTCTTGATCTTCGACCCCTCGGCGAGCTTGGCGGCATACAGCCCCAGTCTCATCGTCCCCCCCATGTCCTCGACGTCCTCCTGACTCGCCATCAGGTCGATGACAGGGTGTGGTGTGGATGGGTCGAACTCGGTGCTGTTGGCTTCGCTCATACCAAGCACCGAACGGGCGAACTCGATCACCGCGCACTGAAGCCCGAGACACAGCCCGAGCAGGGGAACATCGTGCTC
>DASWKM010000165.1:0-18690 GCA_036396635.1 Acidimicrobiia bacterium | reverse complement strand
GTCGGCACCGAGGTGAGGGCCGGGGTCACGACATTCCTGGTGATGGCCTACATCATCTTCGTCAACCCCAGCATTCTCGGGGCAGCGGGTCTCGACGCCGGTGCGGTGGGAGCCGCCACGGCATTGGTGGCAGGCCTGCTCACCATCCTCATGGGTGTAATCGCCAACTACCCGATCGCCATGGCGGCGGGCCTCGGGATCAACGCCGCGGTCGCTTTTGGTTTGGTGCTTGGAGACGGGCTCACCCCTGCTGGAGCGATGGGGGTGATCGTTCTCGAGGGCCTGATCGTGGCGGCACTCGTCGTCGTTGGGCTGCGGGAGGCCATCATGGAAGCGGTCCCCCTGAGCCTGAAACGGGCGATCGGGGTGGGTATCGGACTGTTCATCCTGTTCATCGGGTTCGAGCAGGGAGGATTGATCGCACCGGGCGAGCCGATCGTCCAGTTCGTGTTCCCCAACACCAACGGGGCCTGGGTCATGCTGATCGGGCTGCTCATCACCATCCTGCTGTACGCAAGGAAGGTGCCTGGCGCCCTGATCATCAGCATCCTTGCCACGACGGTGGTTGCCTTGCTCTGGGACGTGGCGGCAGTCCCGGACGACTTGACGGTGACACCCAGCTTCGACACCCTGGGAGAATTCGACCTGGGCAACGTTTTCGAGGTGCTTGGGGTCCTGACCGCGTCGTTGACGATCTTCAGCTTCATGCTGACCGACTTCTTCGACACGATGGGAACGGCAACCGCGATCGTGGAGCAGGCAGGGCTCACCGACGAGGATGAGAACATCCCCGGGGTCGGAAGGCTGTTGTTCGTCGATTCGATCGGAGCCGCCGCCGGTGGTGCTGCAGGGATCAGCTCGAACACCAGCTACATCGAGAGCTCGGCTGGTGTGGCCGAAGGAGGAAGGACCGGTCTCACCTCGGTGGTGGTCGGGATCTTGTTCCTGATCGCCATCTTCCTGTCGCCGCTGGCCCTCATCGTGCCGCCAGAGGCGACCGCACCGGTGCTGATCCTGGTCGGATTCCTGATGGCCGGGCTAATCAAGGGGATCGACTTCGGGGACTTCGAGGAGGGCTTCCCGGCCCTTCTCGCCATCATCCTGATGCCACTGACGTTCAGCATCACGGTCGGGATCGGAGCCGGGTTCGTCATGTACGCACTGATCAAGGTGGCGAAGGGAAAGGCGAGCGAGATCCATCCCCTGATGTGGGTGGTGGCGATCGCCTTCCTGGTCTACTTCGGTCAGGCCGCCCTCGACGCAGCCATCTCCGCCTGACGAGCAGCCCAGACGCAGACATGAGGTTGTACGACCTGATCGCACAACCTCATGTTGCGCTCAAGCGAGGGCCACCGGTGTCCCCTGGTGAAAACGGAGCTGCCAACCGGCGGCCGTATTGACCCAGACGGATGTACGACGGGCTCGCTCCTCCACATTCTCGTAGAGGACCCGACTGAGATAGTTGACGAGGGCGACGTCGGGGGTCAGTGATGCTTGTCTGAAGCCCACCAGTGGCAGCTGGGCATGGAAGGGCCGCTGGGGGGTGTCCATCGTGTCCAGCCGGGAGTGATGCCGGCCCGAGGCGCCGAACTCTTCGAAGTCCTGATGGAGGATCCGATCCATCCACTCTCGATCGAACCGGGTCTCGGGGCGCCACAGGTCCTCCTCTATGTGGCGCAGGTAGGGTCTCGTGTCTAGAACCGCTTGCGTTGGGATGGCACCGTATACGTGGGGGAACGTCTCGCCGGATCCGGCCGGGCCCTCGAAGGCCAGCGACTTGCCCAGAGCTCCGGGGTCGATGGTGAGGAGGGTGAGATCACATCGACCCCGGTAGAGGCGACGGGCCACCGCGTCTACCTGGTCGGCCGTCGAGCAGTGGATGAATCCGTCCCTTTGGAGACTCGGGGCCTGGTACACGTCGGTCCGTGCCGCCCAGTCGCCGGGCTCGGCGAGGTGATATATCGGCCGGGTCAGCGGCCCATCTTCGCCATATACCGCTGCGTCTCCTGTTGGGACACGTCCTCGTTGTGGGTTGCTATCCACCGCTGACTCCCCTGACCGTCGATCACTCCTGCCGATCGATCACCATAGAGCTGATTCTTCGGCTCCCGAGCACTGGTGACACCGTGCTCGCGACGAGGGTGCAACGCGTCTCGAAATCCGAGACGCGTTGCACCCTCGTCAGGCTTCATCAGCTGCAACCGGTGGTGTCGCCACAGGTGAGGCAGACGTAGCAACTGCCGTTGCGGATGGTCATGTGGCCACAATTGGAGCAGGCGGGCGCATCACCCATGTTCTCGGCCAAGGCGACATCAGCAAGCCGCGCCGCGCCGCCAACTGGGCTCGCCACCATCTGCTCCGGCTCCGGCGCCGTCACCGTCCCGTTGGGCGACTCGAGGAACTCGACGGCCGCCCTTACCGCCTCGACGTCGTCTTCGGCGGCGGCATCGGTCAGGTCGAGTTGCACACCGGCCTCGGCCGCCAACCCCTTGGGGGGCGCCGAGAAGTCACCTTCGCGATCGGGCGGGACCTGGGCCAATTCATCGCGTTTCAGGTACTCCACACCCAGGGCGCGGAACACGTAGTCGACTATCGAGTTGGCCATCTTGATGTTGGGGTGACCCTCGACCATGCCACGAGGCTCGAATGTCTGGAACGTGAAGGTATCGACGAACTCCTCCAACGGCACGCCGTATTGGAGACCCTTTGACACCGCTATGGCGAAACAGCTCAAGATCCCCTTCAGGGTCGCCCCTTCCTTGGCGAGGTCGATGAAGATCTCACCGAGGGTCCCGTCCTGGTACTCACCGGTCCGAAGGTAGACCTTGTGACCCCCCACCCTGGCCTCCTGGAGATACCCCGAGCGCCGGGCCGGGAGCAGGAAGCGCGGAGGCTTCATCCCTCGGGCATATGCCTGTGTGGGCGAGATGCCCGCAGGAAGGTTGCCCCAGTGGACGGCCTTCTCGGTCTCAACGGCCGCGGTCAGCCCGGCGGGCTCGTCCTCATTGCTCTCGCCCTCGTCCGAGGTCGCCGACAACGGCTGGCTCGCCTTGGAACCGTCGCGATAGAGAGCCATCGCCTTGAGACCTAGCTCCCACGACATGTGGTAGGCCTGGTCGATGTCGTCGGTGGTCGCCTCGTTCGGCATGTTTATCGTCTTGGAGATCGCCCCCGAGATGAACGGCTGAACCGCCGCCATCATCTTGATGTGCCCGTTGTGGTGGATGTACCGCTCCCCGTACTTGCCATTCTTGTTGGCGGTGTCGAAGACCGACAGATGCTCATCCTTGATGTGCGGAGCACCCTCGATGGTCTGCCGGCCACAGATGTGATCGTTGGCATCGGTGATCTGGGCTCGGGAGAACCCGAGTGCGCGCAGCAGGTCGAAGCCCCAGCCGGTGTACTCGTCCACGCTGAACCCGAGCCGTTGCAGCGTCTCCTCGCCGAAGGTGAAGACGTTGAAGGCGTGCTTCAGATCGAACACCGCCGGCAGGTTCGCCTGGAGTCTGAGTATGTCCTCGGAGTTGAAGCCTTTTTCCAACAGGGTGTCGGTGTTGACGTGAGGAGCGCCCTCGATCGAGCTGGTGCCGACGATGTAGGTGACGATGTCTGAGATCTCCTCGGGGGCATAGCCGAGACGGACCAGTGCAGGAGCCACCGATTGGTTGACGATCTTGAAGTAACCGCCGCCGGCGAGCTTCTTGAACTTCACCAGGGCGAAGTCGGGCTCGACCCCGGTGGTATCACAACTCATCAGGAGCCCGATTGTCCCGGTCGGCGCTATGCACGTCGCTTGTGCGTTGCGATAGCCGTGCTCTTCACCGAGCTCGAGGGCGATGTCCCACGACTCCCGTGCCGCAACCAACAGATCCTCAGGGCACAGCTCCGAATCGATACCCATGACTCTGGTCGAGACGTTGTCGTAGTCGTCCCCGTCGTAGGCGGCAACGCGATGGTTACGTATGACTCGCAACATGGCGTCACGGTTCACGTCGTAGCGGGGGAAGGGACCAACCACCCCGGCCATCTCGGCGGAGGTGGCGTAGGAGTATCCGGTGAGGATCGACGTGATCGCACCAGCGATTGCTCGACCCTCGTCGGAGTCATATGCGACACCCTGACGCATCAACAGTGAGCCGAGATTGGCGTATCCCAAGCCCAGTGTCCGGTAGTCGTAGGAGCCTTGTGCGATCTCTTTGGAAGGGAAGTGGGCCATCGCAACAGAGATCTCCAAGACGATGGTCCAGAGTCGGACTGCGTACTTGTAGCCCTCGATGTCGAACTCACCGGTGGAGTCGTCGTAGAACGTCACTAGGTTTATCGAGGCCAGGTTGCAGGCGGTGTCGTCGAGAAACACGTACTCACTGCAGGGATTGGATGCGTTGATCCGACCACCTGCCGGGCTGGTGTGCCACTCGTTGGTCGTGGTGTCGAATTGGAGACCCGGATCCGCACATGCCCAAGCCGCATCTGCGATCCTCTTCCAAAGGTCGCGGGCCTTGACCGTTTTACGCACCGAGCCGTCCGTGCGGTTTATCAGGTCCCAGTCACCGTCCTCCTGGACCGCTCTCACGAAGTCATTGCTGACACGGACCGAGTTGTTGGAGTTCTGGCCTGACACCGTGGCGTAGGCCTCACCGTTGAAGTCGGCCGGGTAGCCACCATGCTCGATGAGGATCTTGGCCTTCTCCTCCTCGACCTTCTTCCAATCGATGAAGGTCTCGATGTCGGGATGGTCGATGTCGAGGATGACCATCTTGGCTGCCCGACGGGTTGTTCCCCCCGACTTGATCGCGCCTGCCGCCCGATCACCGATCTTGAGGAACGACATGACACCGGACGACTTGCCTCCGCCGGAGAGCAATTCGCCCTCGGCGCGGATCCTGGAGAAGTTGGATCCGGCGCCGGAGCCGAACTTGAAGATGCGTGCCTCCCTCACCCAGAGGTCCATGATCCCCCCCGGGTTGACCAGGTCGTCGCTCACCCGATTGATGAAACATGCATGAGGGGCGGGACGGCTGTAGGAGTCATCGGATTCTGTCAGCTGCCCGGTCTTCCCGTCGACATACCAAAAACCCTGTGGCGGACCCGTCAGGCCGTAGGCGTGATTGAGACCGGTGTTGAACCATTGTGGTGAGTTGGGAGCCGCCATCTGGTTGGCGAGCATGAAGCGCAGCTCGTCTTCGAATGCCTCTGCGTCTTCGCTAGAGGCGAAGTAGCCCTCCTTCTCGCCCCAGTGTCTCCAGGTCCCGGCGAGACGATCGAAGACCTGTTTGGCCGAGCGCTCAGGCCCGGTGACCGGGTCCCCGTTGTCGTCCACCTGGGGGACGCCTGCCTTGCGGAAGTACTTCGACACCATGATGTCGGAGGCCACCTGGCTCCATCTCGCCGGGATCTCGGCGTCGTTCATCTCAAAGACGACCGAGCCGTCGGGGTTGGTGATCCTCGAGTCCCGACGTGACCATTCCAGTTGGTCGTATGGGCTCTTGCCGGCCTCGGTGAAGCGACGGGTGATCCGCAGGCCATTGCTCATTCGATGTGCCTCCTCCGCACGATCGTCACCCGATCCTTTGATCGGGAACGTTGTTCAATCAAGGTCTAACCACAAGATGTTGTGGTTCGCGGGGAAGTGTCCACTACATCTGGTATGGACTTCAATACTGTAATTACAAGACTGTCATCCGTCAACTACCAGTCTTTCACAGCTGCCAGCGGCGTTGTTGTCAGTCCGGGCAGCGCCAATCAGCGGGGAAGCGGCAAGCTCGGGAGAAGTGAGAGCGAAAATAAGCACCCTCCTGGCCACAGTACCGAGATCGCGTTGAGAGGTTTTCGCGAAGCCGGGCCGAGCCACACCCGCCGTGTGAAATGAGACCGGGCTCACCGGGCCGGATGGTCCCAGGCATCTTCGGGGTGGCCGGTGTCGATGCTCCATCGGGGGAGGAAGAATTGGACGAGAGGCCCGATGAAGACGGCGAAGGCGATGGTCCCGACGCCGAACGTCCCACCCATGAGGATGCCGGTGACCAGCACGACGATCTCGAGGCCCCAGCGGGTCGTCCTTATCGATGGCCCGCGCCGGGCGATGGCCGTCATCAGCCCGTCCCGGGGGCCGGGTCCCAGGTTGGCCCCGATGTACAAGCCTGATGCCAGACCGATCGCCAGGATCCCGCCGGCGAGCATCAGGGAATCGAGCCACACACTGATGGGCTCGGGGATCAGCAGCACCGTCACGTCGATCACGGCGCCGATGATCACCGCGTTGAGCAGGGTCCCCAATCCGTACCTCTCGCGCAAGGGAAGCCACAATGTGAGGACGGCGAAAGAGACGATGATCGACCACACTCCGACCGTGAGGCCGAACTGCTCGGTCAGCCCCTGATGGAGAACATCCCATGGAGGTAGGCCGAGTCCGGACCGGAGCATCAACCCGATGCCCACGCCGAACAAGGTCAGGCCAACGAGCAGCTGGATGATTCGTCGTCGAGTGTTCCGACCGCGAACGGGGATGAACATGGCCGGACGACGCTAACAATGCCCAGAAACGAGAGGAGAAGCAACGACGTGAGCATCGATTTCACAGTCAGAGACGCTGCCGGCAAGGCCTGGACACTTTCGGACCACCTCGACTCGGCGGCAGTCGTCACCTTTCACCGTGGTGACTTCTGAACTTACTGTCACGGCCAGTTGGCCGTCATGGCGCGCCGGCACGATGAGTTCCTCGAGCGGGGAGGGCGTGTTTTTGGCGTGAGCGCCGACACAGCACCGATGAATGCAGCCATGGTCGAAAAGATGGCGCTGCCATTCCCCATCCTCTCCGATCCGGATCGCGACCAGGCGATCACCCCACTCGGTTTTGCTGATGAGAAGGACCCGCGCAAGATCTCCCGTCCCGGGACGGTGATCGTTGCCCCCGGAGGCGAGCTCGTGCACTCGGTCACCGGACGTGATTACGCGGATCGTCCCGATGAGGACCTGATCCTCGAGCAACTCGGCCGACTCAAGCTGGAGCCGACGACCCAGGATCCTCCAGAGGTCGGGGAGATCTCACCGGGTGAGAACGCCGTGCCATATGAGGGTATGACGTTCTATTTCAGGGGCGCCAAGTTCGGCGCTCTCGCCCTGCGGGGACGTCACCGAGAGTTGGGGAGCGAGTTCAGAGATGACGTCAAGCAGTATGTCCAGATGGTCGAGCGGTATCTCGAGGCTTTGCCCGATGTGGAGGCACGCAAGGCCTAATCTCGCCTCATGGTGGGGCCAAAGGTCCAGTTGTTCGTCACCTGCCTGGTTGACTTGTTGGCGCCCGTGGTGGGGCGGGCCACGGTGGAGACCCTCGAGAGGGCGGGTTGTGAGGTCGCGTTCCCGCTCGAACAGGGGTGTTGCGGCCAGCCCGCCTTCAATGTCGGGCTGGTTGAGAGTGCCCGGGTGATGGCGGGCCAGACCCTCGATGTCCTCGACCGGACCGAAGGGCCGGTCGTCGTCCCCTCCGGATCATGCGCCGCGATGATGACCCATCACTACCAGACGCTCCTTGCCGGCACCGACCGCGAGCAACAGGCGGTGCGGGTGGGGGGTCGGGTGCGTGAGCTGACCCAGTTCCTGGTTGACGACCTCGACACGGGCCTCACGGCCAGCTGTGAGGGCTGTGCGATCGCGTTTCACCACTCATGTCATGGTCTTCGCGATCTCGGGCTCGAGGACCAGGCCGACCGACTGCTCGAGGGCACCCGGCGGGTCGAGCTGGAGGGGGACAGGGAGTGTTGTGGCTTCGGAGGATTGTTCTCGATCGAGATGCCCGCGGTCTCGACCGCCATCATGGACGCCAAGCTCGATCGGGTGATGGCCTCGGGGGCCGACACGCTGGTGGCCGGTGACATCTCCTGTCTCATGCACATGGCCGGTGGCCTTCGTCGTCGCGGCTCGAACGTCGAGGTGAGGCACATCGCCCAGCTACTCGGTGAGAAGTGAGCCAGCCGGTCACCTTCCTGTCACGGGCAGAGCAGCTCATCGGGTCAGATGAGGCGGCAGCGGTCGAGCACGGGATGCGGATGTTCAACAACAAGCGCATTGCCGCTGTTGCCGACTTCCCGCTGATGGAGGAGCTTCGGGACCGGGCCAGGGCGATCCGCCTCCACGCCTTGTCCAACCTCGATCGGCTCCTCGCCCATTTCGCCGATCGCGTGACGGCTGCTGGTGGGATGGTCCATTGGGCGTCCGACGCCGCCGAGGCCAATCAGATCGTGACCGACATCCTGGGGCGCACCGGGTCGACACGGGTCGTCAAGTCGAAGTCGATGGTGTCCGAGGAGATCGAGATGAACCGCCACCTCGAGGCCAATGGCTTGGAAGTGGTCGAGACCGACCTGGGTGAGTTCATCGTCCAGCTGGCGGGTGACACCCCCTCTCACATCATCGCTCCCGTCCTTCACCTCACTCGTCAGGATGTCGGGAGGCTGTTCGCGGCCAAGCTGGGAGTGGCGTACACGGACAATCCGTTCGAGCTCAACCGGATAGCTCGAGACCATCTGCGGGAGATCTTTCTCGCGGCAGACGCCGGGATCTCCGGCGTCAACATGGCAGTGGCCGAGTCAGGGTCGGTGATCCTGGTCACCAATGAGGGCAATGGCCGGCTCACCACGACCGCGCCGCGAATCCACATCGCGTTGATGGGCATGGAGCGGATCGTCTCGAGGTGGGAGGACGCCGCGGTGGTGCTCGAGACACTGGCCCGCTCTGCGACCGGTCAGAAGCTCTCGGTGTACACCAATGTCATCACGGGGCCGCGCAAGCCCGATGACCCGGACGGCCCCGAGGAGGTCCACGTGGTCATCATCGACAACGGTCGCTCGGAGATCCTCGCCGGCGAGACCGCCGAGATCCTCGCCTGCATCAGGTGCGGCGCGTGTCTCAACGTGTGCCCGGTCTTCCGCACTGCCGGTGGGCATGCCTACGGCACCGTTTACTCGGGCCCGGTGGGCTCTGTGGTCACACCCGGTCTCCACGGCATGGAGCCGTGGTGGGAGCTGCCCTACGCCTCCACGCTGTGTGGGGCATGCGAGGAGGTGTGCCCGGTCCGCATCCGGATACCGCACATGCTGTTGAAGCTTCGAGAGCAGGCAGCCCGAGAGGGCCGGCTGCCCGGGTGGCTCGATCGGGGAATGGCGCGTTACGCCGGCACGGTGAGCAACCCGAAGAGATGGGCTCGGGCCAAGACCTGGGCTTCCCGCCTGAGCGGGCCTATCAGCTCGAAGGGGTGGATCAGGCGACTTCCCGGCCCCGGTCGGGGATGGACCTCCAGTCGTGACTTCCCGCGTCCCGCCAAGGAGTCTTTCGGTGAGTGGTGGAGGTCGCGCGATGGATCGTGACACGTTCCTCACCAGGGTTGGCCAGGCCTCGTTGACCTCCGTGCTCCCTAGCTCACCCCCGGTGGCCGCCGAGCTCTCCGAGTATCAGGCCGACGACCTCGTCGCCCTGTTCAGGGCGCGGGCACAGGCAGTGAACGCGGTGGTCCACGGGCCGATCAGCAGGCATGGTGCCCCCAGAGTGGTGGTCGGGATTGTCACGGGGCACAACGCCACCAAATTCATGGCCTGGGACGACCTTCCCGCTCCGGGCGTCGCCTCGGCCATCATCTCAGAAGGCATGGAGCGAGTCGATCACCAGATCCCGAGGGAAGGGCATGGCCGGCACACGCTCGGGTATCTGGACCTGGACGTGGGCATCACCGGAGCCGATGCCGGACTCGCCGAGAGCGGAAGCGTCGTCTTGGCCCACGGGCCGGGTCGCCCCCGTATGGCGAGCCTCATACCCGAGGTCCACGTGGTCCTCATCGAGGTGTCGTCGATCACCACCACCTTGGCGCATTGGGCCGCCAAACACCCACACACCGCCGCCGAAACGACGAACCTGGTGGTTATCACCGGGCCGAGCCGGACCGGGGACATCGAACAACAGCTCAACCTCGGGGTCCATGGACCGCGACATGTCCACATCGTGATGATCAGGTGAGAGGGCTTCAGAAGCCACCAAAAGAGGATCGGCCAAGCCGGGTCATGGCACGCCTTTTCGGCCTGCTGCTGCTCGCCGCCTTTGCCGGGCTGGTCATCTATGCGGCGGCTACGAACCAAACCATCGACGTGGCGGAGTCGACGCGCGCCATCGATCTCGAGTTGAACCAGCCCGCTGTTGTCGACGGTTTGACGATCAACGTGATCGAGGACTCGCCGGGGCAAGCCGGAGTCGTGATCCTCCATGACGACGACGTGACGGGAAGCCTGACGCTGTCGGGCCTGTCCGATGCGATAGGAGACGCCTATCGAAGGGCGCGTATCGATCTGCCCGGTTTCGGCCTCTCCGATCGGATGGTGGACGAGGGCCCGATGCACACCGTGGCGGGGATGGCCGACATCGTGGCCGAGGTCCTGTCCCAGAAGTTCCTCAGCCCGGTGCTGATCGTGGGGGTCGGCCTCGGAGGCGAGGTCGCGGCCGATGTCGCGTTGTCACATCCGGAGTTGGTGCGGGGGCTGGTGATGGTGGATGTCTATTTCGAGGCACCGACGCCGTTTGAGGTGTCGTTGCAGCGGTTGCCGTGGATGGGCCGGGCCGCCACATACACGTGGGAGACGGGAGGACGGCTCGCCTTCGACCATTGGGCTCCGTTCTGTGACGATGGGGGCTGGTGCCCCGATGCCGCCCAGATCGCGGCCAGGGCCGGGATCGTGACCCTGCAGGGGACAACGGACTCGATCAACGCGTTCCGCAGGACCTTGGAGGCGGCGTTGGCTCCTTCGAATCTGGCGGAGATCACATCGCCTATCGCCTTCGTGTGGAGCAGCAAAGGTGTCGTGCCCGAGGAGTCTCTCGATCGAATTCAGGCTCAAGTCCCGGGTTTGACAGTCATCGAATCAGCCACGTTCCAAGCCCACCTCGAGGACCCGGCGGCGGTGGCTTCCGCAGTGGTCGCCGTCGACACTTAGTGCAGCCGCGCCCCGGTTCGGCCGCTCACCCATCGGACCCGGGACCCGTGACAGTCCAGCCACGCTGGCGCAGCTCGTCGGCGAGTGCGGCGTCGGGGATGTGGCTGAGGTCGAATTGGCGACGATCGACCCCGAGCAGGCGCTCGATCGGATCGCGCAAGGTGCGAGCCCACGCCTTCCCCTTTGCCTCGGACTCGAAGCTCAACGTTCCATCGGGATTAACCGTGAAGACCCTGGCCGTGCTTTGCGGGCTCGCCCTCGAGCCGCGCTCCCCGTAGACGAGGAGCACTGAGCCGGCAGGCACGTCCTGGACCCCGCCAACGGCCACAAACGCACCGTCAAACGCCCAGCCCGAGGACCTCGATGTGTCGACGGCTTCGACCACCTTGGCCCAGTTCTTGTGGCGCTCATCACCCACCAAGGGAACTTCGACGGCTACCAACACCCGATCATCCACGACCGGGAGGCTAGGCAAGCAATCCGCATCGGCGCGCCCTCAGCCTTTACGCTTGAGGGCATGGCCAAGCTTCGCCTGTTCGCAACTCTGCGCGAGATCGCCGGGACATCGCGTCTCGACGTCCCGGCCGACACGGTCGGCCAGGCCATCGATCTGGCCGTGGAGAGGTTCGGCCCAATGTTCGAGCGGGGTCTGGCGACCTCGAGGGTCTGGGTCAACGGTGAGGAGGCCGGGCTTGCGGACCCGGTCACCGAGAACGACGAGGTGGTCATCCTTCCACCCGTCTCGGGTGGGAGTCAGCCCGCCTCACTGGCTCCGGCCGACTTTGCCGTCTTCCTCCCGTTCACCGTGGCGCTGTTGGCGATCCTGGCCAACCTGGCTGACCAGGAGATCTGGGCAGCGGCTCTGGTCGCCGGGGCCGGCGTCTGGGCCGTCGACATGGGCTCGGCTTTTGCGACTCGCGGTAGGGCCTTTGCGCCATTGGCTGTTGTCGCGTCGGCGACCACGTCGGCGCTCTCCGCCCACATCCTCGGTCCCACCGGGTACGGTCTTGCCGTGGCGCTCGCTGTCGCCATCTCCCTGGGATGGGCTGTTGCATTCGTGCCGTATCGGCAGGTGGACGTCTTCTCCCCGACGCTCCTCGTCAGCCTCCTGGCCTCGCTCGGTTCGGCATCGATGACTCTGAGCCGATCCTCGTTCACTCCAGACGATCGGGCCGTCGACGTGTTCCTCGCCGCCACCATCGTCGGTGTCGTCCTTGGAGCAGTGGTGGCGCGACTCCCGGCCATGCCGTTCCTCGATCGGTTCACAACCACGGC
Organism: Acidimicrobiia bacterium; assembly: GCA_036396635.1. Classification (GTDB taxonomy): domain Bacteria; phylum Actinomycetota; class Acidimicrobiia; order Spongiisociales; family ZC4RG35; genus JANQRA01. The sequence continues at coordinate 6,442 of DASWKM010000165.1, read as the reverse complement.
CATGGGCGCGGTCTTGGCTGCGATAGCTTCCGCAGCCCTCTGGGATCTCGACGTCGTGGGCTATCTGCTGGTCGGGCTCGGAGTCTCCGTTGCGCTCGTTGCCGGCCAGGGTCTTTCGTCGATGTTGCGCACGGGTGGGGTCAGTCTCACCGAGCCGCCGCCCGGGTTCCTCGCCTCACTCGACGGGGTAGTGCTGGCGGCCGCCATCTACTTCCCGCTGATAAGACTCGTCCTCTAGTGGAATGGCCCCCGCCGTCGTCGCGGGGTCGTGCGGAGCAGACCGTTGTCTGACTTCGGCAAGCCTGGTTGTTTGGTTAGCATTTCTCACCGATGGCTCTCCGGAAGGCGTCTCGACGCGTCCTTATCGTCATTTCACTCGTCGCCATGGTCGGTTCGCTGTTCCCGATGCCGTCCGGAGCCGTGACCAAGTCGCAGGTCGAGGCGGCCTGCCAGGACTCGCGCGAGCAGCTGGCCGACTACCGGGCAGCCCAGGCGTCGTTCGAGGATGCGGCCATCGACTACGAAGCGGCGCTCAACGAGGTCGAGCGAATCGAGCGAAAACAGAACCGCATACAGGGATCTGTCGATGCCAACTCCGAAGACCTGCTCGTGATCCAGGACAAGCTGGAGGAGCAGGCAGTCCAGATGTACATGATGGGTGGGTTCGCCAATCCGGGGATCATCTTCTCGGCCTCATCGGTGGATCAGGTGATGACCACCTCCCAGTTCCTCAACACGGCCACGTTGGGTGGCCAGGAGTCGATCAACGACCTCATCGCCGCCAAGGGTGAGCTCAACCGATTCCAGGACGATCTCGACGTGGTTCACAACGAGCTGAAGGCGGCCGAGGCCGACACGCTCCAGGTCCTCAATCGGCAGCAGGAGGCGATGGATGCAGAGCAAGCCGCCTATGCCAAGCTGAGCGGGCGCTGCAAAGACCTGACCGTTCAGTACGACAAGGAGCAGGCAGAGGCGCGAGCGCGTGCCGAACAGAGGGCGAGGGGCTCGGTCCAGGTCGGCTCATTCATATGCCCTTTCACACCGGGACGCACCTCCTTCATCGACTCGTGGGGGTTCCCGAGGCCGGGTGGGCGCACCCACAAGGGCGTGGACATGTTTGCCGCTCGTGGTGAGCCGACGTATGCGGTTCAATCAGGGCGTGTCACCGTCTCGACCAACAGCCTGGGGGGCAGCGTGATCTACCTCCGAGCCGACACCGGCCACACCTACTACTACGCACACCTGGACGGTTGGGCGGTGGGAAACGGTGCCCACGTCGATCAAGGCAACGTGATCGGGTACAACGGCAACTCCGGGAACGCGCGGTTCACGAGCCCGCATCTTCACTTCGAGATTCGCCCCAACGGTGGTGCCCCGGTCAACCCGTATCCCACCGTGAGAGCGGCCTGTTATTAACGTGGCCGACGTGGACGACAAACGGCGCCGCATCGACACGGTCCTCGAGCCCGAGTACCTCGAGGGTCTGCCCGCCCTCGAGCTCGACGAAGTCCGTCGTCGACGGGACGCCGCCGAGGACGTCGAGGCCCAGATCTCGTATTACCGAAGACTCCTTCACGGTCGCATGGACCTGCTCGTCTTTGAAAGCCGACGTCGCAGCGGCGAGGAGACCCGGACGATTCTCGAGGCCCTGCCTGAGATCCTGGCGAGCGGTCTCGTGCTCAGCGGTGAGCCCAGCCTGAAGCACGTCGAGACCATGCCCCCACTTCCGTCGGTCACCGGGCGTCGTCTGATCGACAAGATCATGGACGATGGCGTCTTGACGAGTCTCCCCGAGCTGTCCGACAACGAGGTTGGCGAAGCGATCGAGCGGTTGCGGGAGGTTGAGACGATGCTCTCCGAGCAGCGGCATCAACTGCACCACGTCATCGATGCGCTCCAGGACGAGATCGTCGCTCGTTATCGAACACAGCACGGCGAGGCTTCGGTAAGCGGCTGACTTGCTGGCCCAACAGGTCAGATCCGGGTTGGCGGAGACGAGCCATGACGGGGCGGTTGCCGTGGTGGCCCCGGACGGCTCGCTGATCGCATCCTCCGGGGACATCGACCGGCCATTCTTCATGCGCTCGGCGGCCAAGCCGTTCCAGGCCGTCGTATCACAGGAGGCTGGCTCGCAATTGGAGCCCCTGGAGCTGGTCATGGCCTGCTCCTCGCACCGTGGATTTCCCGCCCATATCGCACTGGTCGACAAGATCCTGGGCAAGGTCGGCCTGGAAGAGTCGGCGCTGGGCTGCCCATTCGATTGGCCGCTCTCACCGCGTGCGGCTCACGCTGTGTGGCATGGCGGCGCCCCAAGGCGACGCCGGATCTGGCACAACTGCTCGGGCAAGCATGCCGGGTTCCTGCGTGCCTGCGTCGCGTCGGGCTGGCCGGTGGAATCCTATCTCGACCCCGACCATCCGCTCCAGCGTCGTGTGATCGCGCTGACGAGCGACCTGGGTGAGATGTCAGTGGAACCGATCGGAGTGGACGGATGCGGGGCACCGGTGCTGCGGACCACCGCCCGGGTCATGGGGCTCATGTATGCGCGTCTCGCCACCCAGCCTCGTCTCGCAGAGGTGTTCGAGGTGATGAGGCGGTACCCGGCGCTGGTGGGCGCCAACCAAGAGGCCGACACTGAGATCGCCATCGCCACCGGTGGCTCCGCCAAGGGTGGTGCCGCGGGCTGCATCGGTGTTGCAGTCGACGGCCGGCTCGGGCTGGCCGTGAAGAGCTGGGATGGCCTTGGCTCGATCGCAGCCATGGCAGCTGCGACCTCGCTGCAGCGCCTCGGCGTCCTCAACGCAACCGCGGTGGCCGCTCTGGACCCCGTGCTGCACCCCCCGGTCCATGGGGGCGGGCGGGTTGTCGGCCATCTCGAGTCGAGGCTGGAGCTTCATTGAGGTCGGTCCTCGAGGAGCGGATCCGTCTCTGGCTCGACGATGCCGAGTCTTCGGTCGAGTACGCCGAGGAGGTCGAGGGTCGGTGGGCGGTCCGGATGCGTCAGCAGACGCGCGACGCCACCACGGTCTGGTTCGAGGTGGGCGAGCGGAGCACCTGGTTCGAGGCCCACGTCATCCCCCAGCCCGCCGTGGCGGCCGAAGCTCATCGTCAAGCGCTGGTACGGAACGGGGCCGGGTGGCGATGCTTTTTTGCCCTCGACGACGAGGGGGCGATCGTGCTCCGGGGCCGGGTGGCAGCGGCCCATGTGACCCTCGATGAGCTCGACCTGGTGTTGGGAGAGATCTACGACACCATCGAGGTCGCGTTCCGACCGATGGTCAGGGCGGGCTTCCCCGGTCGCGAAAAATCGGGTTAGAAACTTGTGAACAAACCGGTGTGGACAAAGCCTGTGCAAAAGCCCGATTCCTGTTGGTAACCGCTGATGCGTCGGGAGGCGAGGTGATCTGACGATGGTTGGCGCTCATGTCGGCTCGGTACGAGGCCGTTGATATTGGGTACCGCATTGCGTACATTCGGGTGTGAGCAAACGCCCTAGAGGCAAGCCGGAGAAGCGTCCGTTCGGGGAAGTGCGGAGGAATCTCTGGAGGGTCACTGGGGCGTTTTGCTGTCGGGATCACCGCCAGTTGAACCACCTAATCGTGACACATCCACCAGAGACGGGTGGCGGTGAAACAGGATTCTCCTGGTGTGACCGGTTTGTCCGGACCGACGATCAACGTGGTTGTGGTGGTGGGGGGAAGGGTCGTCGTGGTGGTTGTGGGTTTGGGCTTGGCCGTAGTCGTGGTCGGGCTTGCCGAGCCGCCACCCGAGGTTGTCGATGTGGTCGCAGCTGGGGCGGTGCTCCCCTTCTTCATGAAGACCACGGTCACATAGAGGTAATCGCCGCCCTGTGCGGTCCCGATGCCCACGTAGTTGTAATCACCGAGAATGTTTGCCCGGTGACCCGACGAGTCCATGAAGGCATTGTGGAGGCTCTCGACCGTACCTCCCCTGCCCACGTTCTCACCGAGTTTGGACCATCCACTGCCTGCTGCCGCTCGCAGCTCCGAATCCGACGAGTGATAGATCTCCCCAGCGGCGATCATGTCGGCGGTGTGATTGCGGGCGTGGGTCTGAAGACTGCCATTCATGGTGAGCGGGCCGAGGCCGTTGGCGCTGCGGCTCGAGTTGATGGCTGACAGGAACCCCTGTTCGGTGCCGGTGTCTGCATCGACGGACGCGTCGAGGCCGATGGTCATGACGGCGACCATCAACGTGATCGATAGCCATTTGTGCTTCCCCAGCATGGGCCAGGTATCGGCCCGGTCGCGGTTTTTCTTGAGGTTTCCCCACAGATCCGGGGACCCAATCGGCCGTCAATCAGATGCCGAACATCAGCTCGCGCAGACTGATCACGGTGCCCTCGAATGTGGTCGGGTCTATCCGGATCGAGCCCAGACGCAGACCGGTCATCCCCTCACCGACGTTGGTCATGACCCTCAGCGTCTCGTCCTCCACCTGGAGGATCCCGAGCCCTAGGCACCCCCCGGAGGAGTCCTGGACCCCGACCAACACCTCGTGGAGTCGGCCCAGATTGAGGCCCACCGGCAGGGTGGGGGCAAAGACGGTTGGGCGCACCTTCCACCTCTCCATCGGTGGCTGCAACGCATCGGCGAAACCCTTCGTCCGCCTTCTGGCCCGTTCTTCCGGTCCGAGCGGATTGAGCCCGGGGTCGGTTGGCGCGGTGATCACCTCGACGTCGAGAAATCGGCGAAGCATCCCGACCACCGGTTCCATCTCCTCCCCGCGCTGCAGCGCGATCACCCGGTCGGGTCGACACAGCTCGGTCTTGTGGTATTTGAGTGTCTCTCCGGCTACCCCTGATGCCACCGCGGTCGTGTCCACGATTATGACGTCACCGAGTCGTCGGGCGCGATCCACCATCGACGCGGTGGCAACCACCTGTTGGAGGACGAGACGGGACGGCGTGACCGTGCCGACGAAGTGGAGAGCGTCGGGTGTCCGAATCTCGGCGAGATCGCCCTCGCTCCGAAACACCTTCATTCCCACACACGCCGGAGGGCCGACGGTCGGTATGCCGACGTCGGCGTCAACCAATACGGGCCGGTGCCCCGAGGCGAGGGCCTGACGCACGGCATCGATGGCGACAGTCGTCTTGCCGGTGTCCAAACCCCCGATGAGCATGGTGACACCCGGCGTTGCCGCCTGTCGGGCTAGGCCCTCATGTGTCGGATCGGCCATACGCGCAATATAGGTGGTCGAATGCGTGGTCTCGCATCGGGCCGAGTGGTCCGCCAACCACCAGTGGCACTAGCTTCGACGCCGATGTCGATGCCGATCAGCTTTCTCTCCGACTTCGGCCTGCGCGATGAGTTCGTGGGAGTCGTTCATGGTGTCCTCGCCAAGTTGGCCCCCGAATCGCGGGTGATCGACGTCGGGCATGACTTTGGCAGGGGCAATGTGAAGGCGGCGGCCCTCGCCCTCACCAGGGCGGTTCAGTACCTCCCGGAGGGAATATGTCTGGCCGTGGTCGACCCGGGTGTGGGCACGGCGAGGAAGGCCATCGCCGCCGACACGGAGTGGGGCATCTTCGTCGGTCCGAACAATGGGCTCATGTCCCCGGCCGTGGCCATGGTCGGAGGCGCCTCCCGGGTCGTCTCGATCGAGAGCCCAGAGGCGATGATCCCCTCGCCTGGTGAGACCTTTCACGGTCGGGACGTCTTTGCCCCAGCAGCCGCCCTCCTCGCCGCTGGTGATGCCGTCATCGGAGACTTGGGGCCGGAGCTGGCGGCCGAGGAGGTGATTCCCTTGCTACTGCCTCTGACTGAGACCGAAGGCTCGGTAGTCACCGGCGAGGCATGGTGGGTGGACGTTTTCGGCAATGTCGAGACCAACATCGGCCCCGATGACCTGGCTGCCATCGGGATCGAGCCCGGAGAAGTGGTGACGGTGAAGGTCGGCTCCACGCTCCACTCGGTTCGCTGGGTCACCTCCTACGGAGACGTCGACGATGGGGAGTCATTGCTCCATGTCGACTCGGTCGGCCTCGTTGCCCTGGCGGTGCGCGGGGGGAGGGCAGATGACCAGCTCAATCTCACCGAGGGTGTGGCGGTCAGCCTGGTGGGGAGAAGATCAGCCACAATTGAACCACCCCGGTGATGGCGATGGCGGCCAGCAAGATCAGCACGACGATGGCGGTAGCCGGGCGCACCCCTCGATGGTATTGCCCATCGTTCCCTTTCCCCATTCTGTGAGGTCCCGGTGAGCCCAGCCGACATCGACCTTCGAAAAAGGGGGCCGGAGCATGTCGAGGCCCCCGAATGGTGGCGGGGGCCTCGACTACATGAAGGACGGTTCTTCACCGTGGGGCGGGCTGGGAGGCTATCCGTTCACACCTGGGAACGTGCCCTGGGTGTGAGGGGAAGAACCATTCCTTCCTGCATGCAACGCCGTTATCGGTCACGGAGAGTGAGATCTTGAG
>DASWKM010000164.1:0-24485 GCA_036396635.1 Acidimicrobiia bacterium | reverse complement strand
GCCGGTAGCTGCTGAACTGACCGGATGCCCGCCGCCATTCCCGACCGATACAAGCTCGAGGTTCGTCTCGGCCGTGACGGCGACATCGAGGAATGGCTCGCCACCGACACCTCGCTCGACCGGCCAGTCCTGATTCGCAGTCTCGGACCGGAGTCGAGCATCGAACGTCGGCGGGATTTCGTCAAGTCGGTAGGCGATGCAGCAAAGACGAATCACTCCCATCTGGCACGTGTGTTTGCGGTCAGCGCCGTGGAGGGGGGCGCCTATGCGGTGTCGGAATGGACCGGCGGCGCCACCCTGGCCGACCGAGTGGCGGCGGATCAGCCGATCGACCTTCCCGACTTCCTCCCCAACGCCTCCGGTCTGGCTGGTGCCCTCGCGGCACTGCACTCGGTAGGAGCGGTGCATGGTCGGATCGACACGTCCGCAATCTCCTATTCCGGTGCACACGCCGCCAAGCTGGGTGCCTTCGGCCGGGTGGCGGCGACCGACGCCGAGGGTGACGTGCGCTCGATGTCCGCTGCTCTGGAGACAGCGCTGACCGGATCGCCCCCGGGCGGGCCGCCGCCATCGGAGCGCGTGGACGGGGTGCCCAAGGCGATCGACTCCATTCTCCGCTCCGGCCAGTCCGGTGCCCTCAGTGGCGCCGACCTGGAAAACGCCTTGCTGGCTGCGCCAACGCCGCGTGAGCCCAGACCGGAATCCGGGGCGACCTCACGTCGCCTTCTCATCGTTGCCATCGGCTTGGTCCTCGCCGCGGTCGGTCTGGTCACGGTCGGCTTCGTGCTCTCCGGTGGGAGCGCTTTGGTGGTGCCCACTCCGACGACGGCCGGGGCGGAACCGACCACAGCCTCTTCACTCGCCACCACAACGACGCTCCTTGGGGAGATCGTCGTCAGTGATGCCGCCACCTTCGACCCATTTGGCGAAGGTGGCGAGAACGACGAGCTCGTCGCCAATCTCCTCGACGGCGATGCCACCACCGAGTGGAGGACCGAGCGTTATCTCGACCCATTCCCTCTCTTGAAACCAGGTGTCGGTGTGACGGTTCGGGTGAGCGGCACCCCACAGGAGCTCCAATTGATCCGGCTCACCGAGTCGACGGTGTTCGAGGTCTATTGGTCGATCCAACGTCTGGACGATCCGGCCAGGTGGGAGCGTGTGGCAAGCGCAAATGCGTCACCGGCCGCGACCTTCGTCGATCTACCACCCCGAATCGACGGCTTTTGGCTGGTCTGGTTGACCGAGCTGCCTGCGCAGGCCGACGGGACATTTGTGGCCTCCATGTCGGAATTACGCTTCGCTCCGTGACCACAGCAGCCCAAGACGCCGAGCTCTTGGTGCGTGTGGTCGCCGGCGACCACGACGCTTACAACCAGATCATGCGAACCCACGAGGACCGGGTGTTCTCGGTTTGCTTGCGGATAATGGGCAATCGCGAGCTGGCGTTGGATGCCACCCAGGAGGTGTTCCTCACCGCGTTTCGCAAGGCCGCCCAGTTCAAGGGGGACTCGGCGCTGGGTACCTGGATCTACCGTATCGCGGTCAACACGTGTTACGACCAGCTTCGCAAGCAGAAGCGACGCCGATCCGAGCCGTGGCCCCAGCACCTGGACCCATCAGACCACTCCGCCCAGGATGCCGTGGATGCGGCGGCGGTCAGACCCGAGATCCAGCAGGCCCTGGCGGCGATACCACCGGACTTTCGAGCGGCAATCGTCCTCAGTGATATCGAGGGGATGGCCTTGGCCGACGTCGCCGTCGTCCTGGGGGTGCCGGTGGGGACCGTCAAGTCACGAGTCTTCCGCGGAAGGAGGCTCCTTGCCGCCGTTTTGGGGAACCAAAACCAGTGAGTGGGGCATCAAAAGGTACGTATGCGTAACAACGAGCTAGAGCTGATTGCTGCCCTCGCCGAGGGGCGCCTGGAGGACGAGACCCTCGCCCGCGCCCTGATCGAGGCATCCGAGGAGCATCGAGCCGCGTACGAGGCTCAAAAGCTCGCCATCGATGCACTACGGGGAGCCGGCACCGTACTCATGGATGACACCGAGCGCGCCATGTTGCGTCGTGACCTCTGGACGGCGCTGAAAGCCGGGCAACGGGCACAAGGGACGGCCTCACCCTGGTATTACCGATGGACCCCGGTGGCGGCCGGGCTGTTGGTCGTGGTAGGTCTCATCGCAGTGATCAACCGTGGTGGGGAGGACGGCGCAGCCCGAGGGCTCTTCGAGGCGGCGGCTGAGACGACCACCACCGCCGCCGGTGACATCGCCATGGACGGAGCCTCGGGGGGCGAAGCGGGGCCCGAGACGGCGGGTGACCAAGACGAGGCGCCATCCGGAGGCGATTCGGCGGCGCCCTATGACCTCGCCTACCTGATCGACACGGCCCAGAGACTCAGGGACGGCGACTTCGCCACCGCCCGGCTGGAGAGCTTCGACGAGTCCTCGCAGGCCGATGTGCAAAGCTGTGTGGACGACGCCCTCGAGGGGTACCAGGTCTTGGGAGTGATCGACGAACCCGCGCTGGCGGGCGGTGACACCGACACGGTTCCCGAGGACGCGGCACCTCTCATCGCAGCCGTCCCCCAAGGGGCAAAGCCCTCGACGGCACCGGTCGCTTTCGTGGCCTTGTCCAGTTGTGAGCTCGTCTATCTCGACGAGTAACTGTCTGGGGAAACGCCTCTCCCCGAACTAACCTCGACCCGGATGCACGAGTACGCCGCCAGGTTTGCCGATCTTCTCGAACAGATCGCCAACAAGGTTCGGGAGATGACCGTCGATCGCATCTCGAGGGCCATCAAGCTCACCGGTTTGGGAATCCTCGCAGCCACCTTGGCGTTCACAGCATTGATCTTCCTGGTGTGGACGATATTCGGGGCCCTCGAGATCCCGTTGACCACGGCAGGAGCATTTGCGGTCTTCGGGGTCCTCCTTACGGTCTCTGGTGGATTCCTGTGGTTCAAGAGGTCCAAGACATGACACGTGAGAAGGTAATCATCATCGGCTCAGGGCCGGCAGGCCTCACCGCAGCGCTCTATGCGGCTCGGGCCGACCTGAGCCCCCTCGTATTCGAGGGCGTCAGCGCAGGTGGTCAGTTGATGATCACTACAGATGTGGAGAACTACCCCGGTTTTCCCGACGGGATACTCGGGCCCGAGTTGATGGATCAGTTCGGCAAACAGGCGGAGCGCTTTGGGGCCCGCCTGCTCCAAGTCGACGTGACCGAGGTCGACTTCGCGTCACAGCCCTTCCAGGTGAAAGTGGGCGCAGACGAGTATGAGGCCGATGCCGTCATCATCGCCACCGGCGCCGAGGCCAAGTGGCTCGGAGTTCCCGGGGAGAAGACCCTGACGGGGCGCGGCGTCTCCGCATGCGCGACGTGCGACGGTTTCTTCTTCCGTGACCAGGAGTTGATCGTGGTTGGTGGCGGTGACACCGCCATGGAGGAAGCCCTCTTTCTCACCAAGTTCGCCTCCAAGGTGACCATCGTCCATCGTCGCGACGAGTTCAGGGCCTCCAAGATCATGGCGGCCCGCGCCATCGATCATGAGAAGATAGATGTCTTGTGGAACACCGTGGTCACGGAGGTCAAAGGGGAGGACACCGTCACCGCAGTCACCCTGCAGGACACGGTCACCGGGGAAAGCCGTGACCTCCGAACCGACGGGATGTTCGTCGCCATAGGGCACAAACCGACGACGGATCTCTTCGTGGGTCAGCTCGACATGGACGACAATGGCTATCTGGTCGCCGGCATCGACGGCGGGACCCAGACATCGGTGGAAGGGGTGTACGCAGCCGGGGATGTCGCCGATCATGTCTATCGCCAGGCTGTCACCGCAGCCGGCACCGGCTGCATGGCGGCCATCGATGCCGAACGATGGCTTGCCGAGCAGGAATGACCTGACGATTCACGACGTTTGACGATATGAACCAAGGGAAAGAAATGGCTGAAATCACAACACTCAACGACACCATCTTCAAGGATGCGATCAGCTCCGAGAAACCGGTGCTGGTCGACTTCTGGGCCGAATGGTGTGGGCCCTGTCGGGTAATCGCCCCGGTCCTGGAGGAAATCGCCCAGGAACACGACGGGTTCACCATCGGCAAGCTGAATGTCGACCACAACCCGCAGACGGCGGCTGACCATGACGTCATGAGCATCCCGACCCTGATCTTGTTCAAGGACGGCGTCGAGAAGCGTCGCATCGTGGGTGCTGCCCCAAAGCACCGACTTCTGGCCGAGCTGGCCGAGTTCGTCTCCTGATCACATAAAACACCAGATGGTGGGTGGCTGAAGCACGCCACCCGTACCCGGGGCCCCCTACCTATGCTCGGGGTCTCATGCGCCTCTATCGGGTCGGAGACCAGGGCCCCGCGATCCGTGACATCCAGGATCGGCTCGCTGCGCTCGGATTCGACTCATCCGGTGACGCGCGCGCGGTGTTCGCTGACGGCACACGCGGGGCGGTGACCGCGTTCCAGAAGGCAAGAGGCCTCGATGCCGACGGGATAGTCGGTCCCGATACATGGCGCTCGCTCTACGAGGCCGGATACAGGCTCGGTGACCGGCTGACGTTCATGCGCCGACCGATGATGCGTGGCGAGGACATAGCCGAGCTCCAATCCCGACTCAACTCACTCGGATTCGACTCGGGCAAGGTGGATGGCATCTTCGGGCACAAGACCGAGTCCGCCGTCATCGACTTTCAACGCAACCGTCGCCTGGCAGAAGATGGAAAGGTGGGACCCGAGGTTGTCACCGAGATCCACCTCGTGACCCGGGGGGAGATGAAGGAGGGGCGTCAGGCCATCCGGGAGCGTGAATGGCTGCGCATGCTCCCCAAGACAGTGGCCGGAGCCCGTGTCTTTCTCGATGCCGGATGCCGCGACGCCGACGAGGCACGCGAGGCGTGGGAGGCAGCGTCGGCGGCGGCCCTCGCGATCCAGGACGCCGGAGGCCTGCCGATGATGTCACGGAGTAACGACACCGAGCTGCCGGAACGGGTACGCGCCCGTCGTGCCAATCGCATGGGCTCAGATGTGATCGTGGCGTTCCGGCTCAACAGTGACGACGAGGACTGCGTCTTCTACTTCGCCTCCGAGCACGGCTCCTCACAAGCCGGCGAGGCACTGGCGCGCGCCATCGCCATGACGGTAGGTGGACGGGTCGAGGGGAGAGCAAGCGCCATGCTCAAGGAGACCCGGGCGCCGGCTGCGGTCGTCGCATTGAGAAGGCTCGATGAGAAGAGTGGTCATGCCGTTGCCGACGGGTTGACCCAGTTCTTCGCGGGGAGTGGGTACTAGGTACGAACCGCGACAACCGGTCGATTCCCCAGACAACGAGGGGCCGGCGTAGGTCGGCGATCCTCACGACAGCGTCCGGTAGATCCTCTCCAGCTCCTCGAGGGAGCCAAACCGGATCTCGACCTTGCCCTTGCCGGTGCGATAGTTGATCTTGACCCTCGAGCCGAGACGATCGGAGAGTCGCTTCTCCAGCTCGATGATCTCGACCGGTCTTATCTGACGGACGGTTGGCCGCGCAGGCGGCTCCTCCTCCATCTCCCGACGTGTGCGAACGGCGTCCTCGATCTGGCGAACACTCCACCCCTCACTCACTGCCTTCTCGGCCAGATATGTCGCGTACTTCTCGTCCTCCAAACCGATGAGGGCGCGGGCGTGCCCGGCACTGAGACTCCCGGCGTCGATCATGCCCTGAATAGGCCCGGGGAGTTGCAGCAGTCTCAAGGTGTTCGACACGGCCGGACGAGATTTGCCTACCCGCTGGGCGATCTTCTCCTGATTCATTCCAGGATTTTCCAGAAGTTGTCGATAGGCGTGAGCTTCCTCGAGTGGGGTCAGATCCTGACGTTGCACGTTCTCTACCAACGCCTCGACGAGTGTGGTCTCTCCGGTGGAACCGCGAACCACCGCAGGGATCGTCGATAATCCTGCCTTCCGGGCCGCCCGCCAGCGACGCTCCCCGGCTATCAGGTAGTGAGTCCCGTCATCTGCTCGGTAGACCACCACTGGCTGGAGGATCCCTACCTCGGTGATGGACGCCGCCAGCTCGCTCAGAGTCTCGTCATCGAATCGACTCCTGGGCTGATCCGGGTTGGGCTTGATCCCATCGACGGGTATCTCCCGGTAGGTCTGTTGATTCCCTGGCTCGGGCTCGGTCGGGATCAGCGATTCGAGACCGCGTCCCAAGCCGGCTCTTCTCCTGGTGGTCACTGCGATGCTCTCTTACTCAATGTCGCTCCACGAACTCACGTCCGAGTTGACGGTAGGCGATCGCCCCACGACTCATCGGATCAAACGCCTGTATTGGCTCGCCATATGACGGTGCCTCGGAGAGACGGACCGATCTGGGGATGACCGTGTTATAGGCGACATCCCCAAAGTAATCCCTGACCTGTTCCGCCACCTCCCTCGACAGTTTGGTACGTCCGTCATACATGGTGAGCACAACACCACCAACCTTCAACGTCGGGTTGAGGTTCGATGTGACCAAACCCACGTTCTTGAGCAATTGACTGAGACCTTCCAGCGCGTAGTACTCACACTGGATGGGGATGAGGACCTCCTGGGCCGCGGTAAGTGCATTGACCGTCAACAGACCCAAAGATGGTGGACTGTCGATCAGCACCACCTCATACTCGTCATCGATCTCGGCAATAGCGCCACGTAGCCGTGTTTCACGTGAAAACATCGATACCAGCTCAATTTCAGCTCCCGCCAGATCGATGGTGGCTGGAACGACAAAGAGATTCAGCACCGAGGTCGGCTCGACTGCATCCTCCAGGGGTGACTCTTTGAGAAGGACGTCGTATATCGAGACATCGATCGAGCTCCGGTCGATACCCAGTCCACTGGTGGCATTGCCCTGTGGGTCTAGATCGATGAGAAGAACCCGCTTACCCTGAAATGCCAATGCCGCAGCGAGGTTGATGGCGGTTGTCGACTTGCCGACCCCACCCTTCTGATTGGCCAGGGCGACCACGATGGTTTTGGTCATTGGCGGCGCATGATAAGAAGCCAGACAGGCTGGTCAAGCACTTCCGGAGGTATTTCTATCGCGGACCATCCGGGCTGATCGGGCTTTGTCTGCCAAGACCCGCCCACGACAGCGACCCCACCGGGTTGGAGATGTCTCTCCACCACCGAGGTGAGCTCGGTCGGCACAAGACTGGCACGACTCACCATGGCCGGGGTCGTTCCGTCGAGATCAGCCATTTCTCCATGCACCACCTGACAGTTGTCCAGATCGAGAATACGCAGTACCCGTCTCAACAGGTCGATGCGACGTCGGGATCGATCGATCAATCTGAAATGTGTGCCGGGTGAGACGATGGCCAGGGGGATCCCGGGCAGCCCGACACCGGTGCCCAGATCCCACACCTCGTCGACATCTCCAAGTTGGGTGGCGAAGAGCAATGAGTCAGCCAGATGACGTCTGTCCACACGTGATGCTTCGCCCGGCCCGATCCCGCCGGCGGTGATTCCCTCCCCGATGAGCCATTCCCGATAACGGGTCATTAGATCGATCTGATCACGGTCCATTTCGAGTTGGGCATACTCAGCGGCCCGACTCCAGAGTGGTTTCACGTGAAACGCGATTACTCGAGCGTCGTGACCGACGATAGGTCACACCAATGTGGCAACGGGTTACTCCTCTTCGCTGTCATCCGCCCGGGACAGCACCACGTAACGACGAGGGGGTTCACCTTCCGAGTAGGACGTCACTCCCTGATGCTCAGCGGCGACGTCATGTATCACCTTACGATCAGCCGGGCTCATCGGCTCCAACATGATCTCACCACCCTCGTCCATGAGTTGTGCGATCAACTGTTCTGCATAGATCGAGAGTGCTTTTCGTCGTCTTTCCGCATAACCGGCGATATCGAGCCGCAGCCGTGCAGTGTCCTGGCTGTAACGTTGCAGCACGGTGCGGGTCAACTCGTGGATGGCCGATCTCACCGTGCCGCGTATCCCCACCATCGCCTCGGTCTGGTCACCGCTGACATCGGCGACTATCACCTCGTCATCGAGATAGGTCGAGACGGTGCCCTCCAGGCCGTACGCCTCGACGAGACCCTCGAGAAACTCACGAGCGACTTCGGCCTGTTCTTCCAGGGTCAAACTGGGTCGATCGTCGGTCAATTTGTGCTCCGTTCTGACATGGCGTCCCCCGGACCTAGGTGTTGATGCCGGCTTGCTCGGTTTCCTCCCCCCATTCTTAGCACCGGAGCGCTCTTGCTGTCGCTTCTGACCGCCCTTCCCTTGCGGCTGGCCACTCTTGTCGTTGCGTCCCCGACGATTGCGCCGTCTTCGTCCAGACCGTTTCTTCACCCGAACCACGGCATCTTGACCGCCGATTCCCAGAAAACCCTTGACAGGCTCGCTGACTACCTGGATGGCCACGTCATCTGGGTCGTCGACACCCAACTCCTGCATGGCTGCCTCCACGGCGAGTGCCACCGATTTGGCCCTGACTTCGATCTCGACGTATTCCACGTCATCTCCTCCTGCGCCGACGGCGCTTGTCTGCGGCACCCGGCTGTGGCTTCTTGAGCTCCGACTCATTGGAGCCATCGGATGGATCGGGGCGATTGCCCGATTTGTCGGACTCCTTGGTCTCCGGCCCCGGAAGGGACGGGCGCCCGTCGATCTTGAAGATGAGGACTTGCTGACCGAGCCTGAAGAGGTTGGATGTCGCCCAATAGAGGACTAGACCTGCCGGGAAGTTCCATGAGATGAACCCGATGAACAAAGGCATTATCTTGGTGACTGCCTGTTGGGCGCCGCCACCGGCCTGGGTGCTGCGGTCCTGCCCGTAAGTGGCGTGCCATTGCTGGATGTACTGGGTGGCAACCATCAGCATGATCATGATCAGGTAGGGGATGGCCTGAGCGAACCCGAGCTCGCCAACGGCCGCCGAAGGTGAGACCTCCAGCATCATTCCCAGGAAGGAATGCACACCTTCTTCGATCGACTCACCCAGGGCGCTGTCGGCTGCGACATAGTCGAGTGGCACACGCAGCAGCCGGAACAGTGCGAACCATATCGGCATTTGAACGAGTAGCGGCAACAGACAGCCACCGGGGGTGGCCCCTGCGTCCTTCTGGGCAGCCATCAGACGTCTTTGCATCTCTTGGGGGTCGTCCTTGTACTCCGCTTGAATCTTCTTGATCTTCGGCTGCAGTGCGCTGAACGCCCTCGTGGCCCGGGTCTGTTTCAACGTCAACGGGAAGACGACGATGTTGATGGCGATGGTGAGCAGAATGATGGAGAGCCCATAGGACACCCCGTCGCTCAGGAACTCGTGGAGGAAGTCGAAGAAGAAGGACAAGACCGAGCCCAAGAGCTCGATGAGTGAATCAAAAAGAGCGCCCATCTATTGAGTTCTCCAATTCTCCGGTACCGGGTCGTATCCCCCGGGTCGAAGCGGGTGGCATCTACCGATCCGCCTCACGCCCAACCAACCACCACGGATCACACCAAACCTCGAGATCGCCTCGATCGCATAGGTAGAGCACGTGGGCTGGTAACGACAATTGGCGCCGAGGTTGGGACTTACCAGTTTTTGGTAAATCCTGATCACCGATACCAGCCAGCTGCGGGGACGCAGCAACTCAGACATCAGTCGAGCCCTCGAGCGCGTGGCCAATCCAGGCTTTGAGCCTGTCATACGGGGCGTCAGTCACCTGGTCGGTTGCGATGATCACGTAATCAATTCCTGGTTTCAGCTCGACGGAGCCTGCCGCAGTGCGCAAACGTCTCTTGATGCGGTTCCGCTTGACCGCCGTGCCACAACGTTTCGACACCACGAGCCCGAGACGGGGCGGGCCTGGCCTGCCTGGCGAGCTGACCACGACGATTCCACCTCTGCGACGACGACTCCCGTCGGAGAGAACTCTACGAAAGTCTCGAGAGCTACGTAGGGATTCGTAATCAGGCAGCGAGACGCTTCCGGCCCTTTTGGCGACGATTCCTGATCGTCGCCCGCCCGGCTCGGGTACGCATGCGAAGCCGAAATCCGTGACGTCGCTTTCTGCGACGGACTTTTGGTTGGTAGGTCCTCTTCATGGGAAAGAATCAATGGTGGGTGGGAAACCTGGACAGGTTACGGAATGGCCCGCTGCTATGCAATGTGGGGCGAGGCGGGGGTGCCGGCCGCTCACCGCCATTTGAGGACGAGCGCGGCAGCCGGCGAGCGACCGGCGTGGCACAGAAGCCAAGGACGAGTGCAGCAGCCGGCCGACCGGCGCCTGTTCGGGCGACTCTCACCCCATCTGACCAGAGTCGGGTTCGTCGTCCCCTGGATGACGAGGACCGATCCGCCCAGGAGGCAGCGTCCGAAGTCGGCCGGCCATAAGGATCGCGAAGAAAGTGGGTAGAACGCGAAAAGATGATTAGCTCGTCTTGGTCGTTTTCGGGCGTGGACCGACCGATCCATCATTTGGAAAATCACTGAGCTAGCAGGGAATTCGCTGTGGATATAGGATGAACAGTTCATCCACAGCGACGATTCTCGCGGTCTTGACGCCTCCATTCCCCAAGCTGATACTCCTGCGACTCACCCGGGAGTGCCAACTTCCCCGTCGTTTGCTGGATGACAGCGGCGCAAACCCGGGCCGACAACAAGCGAACACGCGGGAGGATGTGCACAGAGGTTTCCACAGGTGTGGACGGTTCTGTGGACAAACTCAGCTTTACCAAGAGGGGTCTTTGTGGCGCAACCCGAAAAAGCAACCGACCTATGGGCCGACTTCAGAAACGTCTTGAAGTCCGCTGTGTCCGAAGCGAATTGGGACACATGGCTTTCCCGGCTGGAGCCCGAAGGGCAGGGTGATCGGATCGTATTGGTAGCACCTTCGGAGTTCCATCTCCGCTGGGTGCAGGACAAACACGGTGATCTCGTTGCCAGTGCATACCGATCGACATTTGGGACCAGCGCCGCTCCCGCCTATCGCGTCAATGACTCCCTCCCCGCCGAACAGGCCCTTCCCCTCGACCACACCGACGCCAGACCTTCGTCCATCGTCGTGCCGGCCGATCAGAATGGGTTGCCGACCCGAGCCACAAACCTCATCAACCGCTACCGCTTCGAGAGCTTCGTGGTGGGCCAATCCAATCGCTTCGCCTGGGCGGCGGCCATGGCAGTTGCCGAGCAGCCGGGTGCTCATTACAACCCCCTGTTCATCTACGGGGGTGCCGGTCTGGGCAAGACCCACCTCCTCAACGCGGTCGGTCATCAGGCCCTCGAGATGTATCCCGACCTCGTGGTCCGTTACGTGTCATCGGAGAACTTCCTGAACGATTTCATCGAATCGATCCGCCGGAAGCGTCCCGACGACTTCAAGTCACGGTACCGGGGTGTTGACATCCTCCTTCTCGACGACGTGCAGTTCTTCGAAGGGAAGGAGCAGATCCTCGAAGAGTTCTTCCACACCTTCAATTCGCTGTACGAGTCGGGTAAGCAGATGGTCATCAGCTCGGACCGCCACCCTCGGAACCTCTCGTCCCTTGAGGACCGACTGCGAAGCAGGTTCGAATGGGGGCTCCTCACCGACATCCAGCCGCCCGACATGGAGACGCGTCTGGCCATCCTGCGTCGTAACGCCGAGTTCGCACCACGTCCGGTCCCGGTCGACGTCTTGGAACACATTGCCGGCCTCGTGTCGGACAACATCAGGGAGTTGGAGGGGGCCCTCACGCGGGTCACCGCTTGGTCGGCACTGAACCGTCGTGACATCGACCTGCAGACGGCCGAGCGTGTCTTGAAAGACATCGTCAGTGCTGACGAGCCGCTCCCACTGGGACCCGACACGATCATCCGCACCACAGCGGGCGCTTATGGCCTCTCGGTCGAGGACGTCCTCAGCTCCAGCCGGAGGCAGCCACTGGTGTTGTGCAGGCAGATCTCGATGTACTTGTGCAGGGAATTGACCGATCTGTCCCTACCCAAAATCGGTGAGCATTTCCACCGCGATCACACCACGGTGTTGCACTCCGTGGAGAAGGTGAAGCGAATTCTCCGCTCGGATCGCGCGGTGTTCGACCGTGTCAACCAACTCACACAGGAGCTGAGGAAAGGTGGTGGTGTTTCCACAGGCTCCTGAGTTATCCACGTCCCGTCAACAGATCGGGCGCAATTGCACACAGGCCGATCCACAGGAGAAATCCCTACAAACCGTTGACCAGAAGACCGGTTTCCACACTTCCACAACCCCCTACTACAACTAATAGTCTCTGAAATGGAATTAGATAACAACAGAAGAAGGGATAACCCTCTGTGAGAATCCGAGCCCAGCGAGATGATCTCGCCGACGTGCTTGCCCGAGCTAACCGGGCAGTGGGCACACGTACGGCGCTGCCCGTCTTGCAGGGCCTTCTCTGTGAGGTGTCGGGAAACACACTTCGTGTCACCGGCACCGACCTGGACATGACCGTGCGGACCCAGGCCGAGGTGGAGGTCATGGAAGAGGGTCGAGCCGTTATCCCGGGCCGCCTTCTGTCGGAGGCCGTCCGCAAGATGCCCGCCGGTCAAGTGGTCATCGGTGCCACCGACACCGACATCGAGATCCAGGGCAACGGGCCTCGATTCACACTCCGTCCCCTGACCGCAGAGGACTTCCCGATCCAGGACGAGATCGTGAGCGACGGTGTCGAGGTGGACGGTGAGGCGTTTGCCGAGGCGATCAATCAAGTGACGATCGCGGCCTCGGGTGACGGTGCTCGCCCGATCTTGACCGGCGTCCTCTTCGAGAGCTCAGACGAGGGTTTGCGGATGGTGGCGACGGACTCGTATCGACTGGCAAAACGCGACCTGTCCGGTGTCGGTCTCGACGTGACAGGATTGGTCCCTGCTCGCGGGCTGCGCGAGCTTCCCCGGACCATTGGCGCGCCCAAGGTCACTGCTCAGATCCGGGAACGTGAGGCAGTATTCTCCTCCGAGCGGGGCACATTGCGTCTCCGGCTGATCGATGGCAACTTCCCCAAATACCAGTCACTTCTTCCCGAGACCTATCCCAACCAGGTGATCCTCGACAAGGATGAGCTGTTGGACGCTCTCGGCCGGGTCGGTCTCGTGGCCGAGGATCACATCCCGGTGCGGCTCAAGCTCATGGAAGGCGGTGTCGAGGTGGCAGTGAGCCGACAGGATGTCGGAGCAGAGACCGAGCACCTCGACGGGGAGTACACCGGTGCGGATGAGGAAGTGTCGATTGCATTCAACCCGAGGTATCTCCAGGACGGTGTCACCGCGATCCTTGGCGACTCGGTGCGGGTCCGTGTGACCGATTCGTTCAAACCCGGTGTCATCGATGCCGGTGACAACAGCGACTTCCTCTACCTGTTGATGCCCGTCCGGGTCTGAATGAGGGTCGACTGGGTCTCCCTCCACAATTTCAGGAGCTACTCGAGCCTGGAATGGAGCCCCGATCGGGAGGTGAACCTTCTCATTGGTCCCAACGGCGCCGGTAAGACCAATCTCCTCGAGAGCATCGCCTACCTGGCCACCTTGAAGTCCTTTCGCATGGTCCCGGACCTGGCGGTGCTGAAAGACGGCGAGGCGACGGCGATCATCAGGGCCGGGCTGGCTGGTGAGGAGCGGGAGCGGTTGGTAGAGATCGAGATCCCGAGAACCGGCCCTCGTCGCACCCAGGTCGACAAGACGAAGCTGGTCCGCAGCTCGGATATGCTCGGCGTGCTTCGGGTGGTGGCGTTCCTCCCGGACGATCTCGATCTGGTCAAGCGAGGCCCGGCATACCGCCGCGACCTACTCGACGACATAGCGGTTCAACTCTGGCCGGCTGCCCATGTCGACCAGGCGGAATTCGACCGTGCCCTAAGGCAAAGGAACGCCTTTCTCAAACAGGGCAATCAGGATGAGGCGACGCTCTCCGTATGGGACTCGCGATTCGCCCAGGCGGGGGGTCGGGTGGTGGCGAGAAGGTCGATGGTCATCGAAACCCTGGCCCCGTTGCTCGATGAGGCGTATGCCGAGGTTGCCCATTTGGTGACCAGCGCCGCCTTCACATATGCGCCCTCGTGGGGCCATGCGCTGGGCAGGGAATCGGCAGCCGATTACGGGGCCCGGCTGATCGAGGCTCTTGATGAGAGTCGTCGGATGGACTACGAACGAAGGATGACAACCGTTGGCCCACACCGCGATGACCCCGGGTTCACCATCGATGGTCGTGAGGCGCGGACCCACGGAAGCCAGGGGGAGCAGCGGACGATGGCTCTGGCAGTCAAGATCGCTGCTCACCGCGCCATTGCCGAGGCGGTGGGTGAGGCACCGGTCCTCCTCCTCGACGATGTCTTCTCCGAGCTCGACCCCGGGCGCGCCAAGGCTTTGGCAGGAGCACTTCCCGACCACACCCAGACCCTGATCACCTCGGCGCATCCCGACGACATACCGATCTCAGGGTCGATATGGCACGTGGGAGACGGGGTGAGCAGATGAGCAGTGACCTCGAGCCTTTCTCGGAGTCCGTAGACGACATGTTCTCTCGGCTCGGGCTCCCCAAGCCGGAGGTGATGGCCGCGGTGAGCTCGGAATGGGATGAGCTAGCGGGGCCACCGTGGTCGGGAAGGTCGAAACCCCTCTACATAAAGGGCTCAACCCTGGTCGTGGAGGCGTCGAGCGGGTCGATGGTCGCCTTTCTCCGCTACGGCTCCGAGAGCCTGCTCCGCAAGCTCGCCGAACGGTTGGGAGATGGCACGATCCAGACCATCGAGATCCGCTCCCCCGACCGTAACTAGCAGGGAAAAAGGGGTGGGATGAATTCGTTTCTGTCAACTGATTCGGGTAGAATGACACGTGTGAAAGTTGCCGCAGATTCGGCAGGTTTCTTCCTCATCAGGTCAACAATCACACAGCATTCAGGAGGGTCGTGACGACCACCCGCGACAGTTACCAGGCCAAGGACATCACCGTACTCGAAGGTCTCGAGGCCGTCCGCAGACGACCGGGGATGTACATAGGGTCGACCGGCCCCCGTGGGCTCCATCACCTCGTCTGGGAGGTCGTGGACAACTCTGTCGACGAGGCCATGGCCGGTCACTGCACCAAGATCTCCGTCACCCTCCGAGCCGACGGCGGGGTCGAGGTCGTGGACGACGGCCGCGGGATCCCGATCGATCGTCACGAGAAGACGAAGAGGTCCGCCCTTACCACCGTTCTCACCACACTCCACGCCGGAGGCAAGTTCGAGCAAGGGGCATACACCGTCTCCGGCGGGCTTCACGGTGTTGGTCTCTCGGTCGTCAACGCATTGTCCGCGACGCTCGAGGCGGAGATCCGCAGGGACGGGTTCCTCTACGTCCAAGAGTTCAAGATCGGTGCCCCCAAGACCAAAGAGCCCAAGAGGGTGCGGGCGGTGAAGAAGAGTGGCACGACCATCCGGTTCTGGCCCGACCCCGACGTGTTCACCGATACCACCGAGTTCGAGTACGACATAATCGCCTCACGTCTCCGGGAGACCGCATTCCTCAACCGAGGGCTTCTGATAACGCTCACCGACGAGCGTGGGGATGTTCCACAGAACGACAGTTTCCTGTACAAGGGCGGGCTGGTCGACTTCGTCAACCATCTCAACGCCAAACGCGACCCGCTTCACGCCCACATCGTCGACATCTCCGATGTGGCAGAGGACGCCGAGGTCGAGGTCGCCCTCCAGTGGACCAGCTCGTACACCGAGTCGATCCTCTCGTTTGCCAACAACATCAACACCCACGAGGGCGGCACCCATGAGGAGGGCTTTCGCAAGGCCCTGACCAAATCGATCAACGATTTCGCCCGTGGCAAGAACCTGCTGAAGGAGAAGGACGAAAACCTCACGGGTGAGGATGTGCGCGAAGGCCTCACCGCGGTGGTGTCCGTCAGGGTCAAAGACCCTCAGTTCGAGGGTCAGACCAAGACGAAGCTGGGCAATACCGAGGTCCGCTCCTATGTCGAGAAGGCTCTCAACCGCCGTTTCCCCGAGTGGCTGGAGAAGCACTCGCCTGAGGCCCGCCGCATCATCGACAAATGCATCAATGCTGCCAAGGCGAGAGAGGCGGCACGCAAAGCCCGCGAGTTGACTCGTCGCAAGTCCGGGCTGGAGACCGGGGGTCTTCCCGACAAGCTGGCCGATTGCTCCAGTCGTGACCCGGGTGAGAGTGAGATCTTCATCGTGGAGGGCAAGTCGGCAGCGGGACCTGCCAAATCGGCCCGCGATTCGGAGACCCAGGCGATCCTCCCCATCAGGGGGAAGATCCTCAACGTGGAGAAGGCGCGTCTGGCCAAGGCCCTGCAAAACACCGAGGTCCAGGACATCATCACCGCCATGGGCACCGGCATCGGTGACGACTTCGACATCACCAAGGCGCGGTATCACAAGGTCGTACTGTTGGCGGATGCGGATGTCGACGGTGCGCATATCCGCACGCTCCTGCTCACCCTGCTGTTCCGTCACATGCGGCCGCTGATCGATTTCGGCTACGTCTATGTGGCTCAGCCCCCGCTCTACCGCATGAAGGTCGGGTCCCAGGTCCACTATCTCAAGGACGACGCCGAGCTCGAGGAGTTCAAGAAGGAGCACCCCAAGGTCAAGCCCACTCGATTCAAGGGCCTTGGTGAGATGAACGCTCGTGAGCTGTGGGAGACCACCATGAATCCCGAGACACGAACCCTGCTCCGGGTGGAGATGGAGGATGCGGCGAGGGCGGAGGAGGTCTTCGAGACCCTCATGGGGGACGACGTCGCATCACGCAAGCTCTTCATCCAGCAGAACGCCGATGACGTCCGGTTCCTGGACATCTAGGGAGCCTGCGAAGTGACGGACGAGCGCACATCGATGGGGCCCTACCCACAAGTCGAGATCACCAACGAGATGGAGGCCAGCTTCATCGACTACGCCATGTCGGTGATCGTCTCCCGAGCCCTGCCTGACGTGCGTGACGGTCTCAAGCCGGTTCAACGTCGGATCATCTACTCGATGTTCGAGAACAACATCAGCCCGACCTCCGCCCACCGCAAGTGCTCAAAGGTCGTGGGCGACGTGATGGGCAACTACCACCCCCACGGTGACCAGGCGATCTATGACGCCTTGGTCCGCATGGGCCAGGACTTCTCGATGCGCCACCTCCTCATCGACCCCCAGGGGAACTTCGGGACCGTCGACGACCCACCAGGCGCCGCTCGATACACCGAGTGCCGTCTGACCAAGCTCTCGACCCATCTGCTGGCGAGCATCAACGAGAACACCGTCGACTTTGTTGACAACTACGCCGGTGAGCTCCAGGAGCCCACCGTGCTCCCATCGCGTTTCCCCAACTTGCTGGTCAATGGGTCGCAGGGGATTGCGGTCGGCATGGCGACCAACATCCCACCGCACAACCTGGGTGAGGTGATCGACGCCGCATTGCACACCATCGATAATCCGGATGCGTCCACGGAAGAGCTGCTGAGGTTTGTCAAAGGGCCGGACTTCCCGACAGGGGGCTTCCTGGTCGGAGCGTCGGGGATTCGGGACGCCCTGACCACGGGGCGTGGCTCGGTCAAGATTCGTGCCGTATGCGACGTGCAGGAGGTCCGCAAGGGCCGCACCGCCATCGTCGTGACCGAGCTGCCCTACCAGGTTTCCATCGAGCGCATCGTGGCCAAGATCAAAGACCTGGTCGATGCCCGGAAGATCACCGGCATCGCCGAAGTTCGCAACGAGTCGTCGGATCGGGTGGGGACCCGGCTGGTGATCGAGCTGAAGCAGAGCGCCGTCCCCCAGGTCGTACTCAATCAGCTGTACAAGGGGACACCACTCCAGGACAGCTTTGGCTACAACATGGTCGCCCTGGTCGATGGTGTCCCGCGCACGCTCAACCTCGCCGAGATGGTCGGTTACTACCTCGATCATCAGATGGAGGTCATCGAGCGCAGGACCCGGTTCCGTCTCGATCAGGCGAACGCCAGGGCCCACATCCTCGAAGGTCTGATCATCGCCGTCGACAACATCGACGAGGTGATAAAGATCATCCGGGGCTCGGCGGACACCGCCGACGCCCGTGCCAACCTGGTGGCCAACTTCGAGCTGACCGAGATCCAGGCCAACGCCATCCTCGACATGCCATTGCGTCGTCTCACCGCCCTCGAGGTGGACAAGTTGCGCACCGAGCTCACCGAGCTGCATGAGACGATCACCGAGTTGGAATCGATCCTCACCGATCCGAAACGCCGTTGGTCGATCATCAAAGAAGAGCTGACATCGATTCGAGACGATTTCGCCGAGGGCCGACGCAGCAGGATCGTTCCCGACGAAGGTGACCTGAGCCTCGAGGACCTCATTGCCGATGACGAGTTGATCATCACGGTCTCGGCGACCGGTTACGTGAAGTCGGTCCCCGCCTCCACGTATCGCACCCAAGGGCGCGGCGGCCGTGGGGTCAGGGCGGCCGAGGTCAAGCATGACGACGTGGTCAGGCACATGGTCCACACCACCGCCCACGCCTACTTGCTCTTCTTCACCAACAAGGGGTTGGTCCACAGGGTGAAGGCCCACGCCATCCCCCGCCAGTCACGCACCGCCAAAGGCGTGCTCGCCCAGGCCGTGCTGCCGCTCAGGCCCGATGAGACCGTTCAGGCGGTCATCGACACCCGTGACTACGAGACTCGGCGTTACCTGGTGATGGTCACCAAGAACGGCCAGGCCAAGAAGACCGAGTTCAAGGAGTACGACTCGCGAAATCAGACGTTGGTGGCGATCAGGCTCGCCGATGACGACGAGCTGGTGTCGGTCAAGACGTCCAACGGCTCGAACGACATCCTCATCTTCACCAGGGGTGGCATGGGGATACGTTTCGCCGAGTCGAATCTGCGCAGCATGGGTCGCGGCACCCAGGGTGTCCATGGAATCAAGCTCCGCGAGGGCGATCGCGTGGTGGCCGCTGTCTCCAACAACGAAGGCGAGGAGGTCCTGCTGCTCACTTCCGCCGGATATGGGAAGCGCACGGAGATGAGCGAGTTCCGCAAGCAGACCCGGGGCGGGATGGGTGTCAAGGCTTTCAAGATCACCCGGGTGCGGGGCAACCTGGTGGATGCCCGTGCGGTCAAGAAGGAGGACGAGGTGTTCCTCATCTCCAGCGCCGGGGTCGGCACCCGTCAGGCGGTGGCCAAGATCAGTCGCCAGAAACGTGATTCCACCGGGGTGAAGGTCATAGACGTCGGAGCCGGGAACGAGCTCTCCGCCGTGACCAGGATCTCCGAAGACCTCGTCTGAGGAGTCCGTGAGGGCGGCGAGCCTGAGGTAGTAGCGGCCGAATCCGGCCCAAATCCGCCGATGCCGAGGAACCGGCGGCGTCCTGGATTACGTTGGACTGTTCCCATCTCCCCTTAGACTCTCCATACACAACCAGGAGCCGATATGGCCACTGTCCGCCGCGTCAGGCGAATAATCCGCAAGATCGACCCGTGGACCACGTTGAAGGTGTCGTCTCTCATCTGGGCCGTGTTGGGCCTTGCTTTCGTCCTCGGTGCTGTGATCTTCTGGTCGGTCCTCGACCGTGCCGGCATCCCCGACCGGCTCGTGGAGTTCATGGTCGAGATCACCCTCATCGAGGAGGGGGCCGACCCGTTCGCCAACACCGAGCAGTTCCTTCGGTTCCTCGTCTTCAGCTCCATCGTCGGTTGGGTGACGCTCACCGGGACCTCGGTCGCCATCGCGGTCGTGTACAACCTGGTATCAGACGTCGTGGGAGGGCTGGAGATCGTCGTGTTGGAGGAGACCCTCAACCCGGTGGCGTCGAGCCAGCAGGTCCTCCATCCGCCTAACGACTACAGGGCCCCCAACGGTGTGATGCCGCCCCCCGAGCACGCCGACCTCCCCACCGAAGAGGTCGAGCACGTCTCCTGACTCGTTCCTGATGCACCACGCGTTGCATGTGAGCATCAGTACGCGTAGAACGGTGTAGAACGGCTCTCAGCCACTCTCCGCCATGACCAAGCCCATCTCCGTGGCCGCCTCCAGGTAGGGGAGAGCCGCTGCCCAGACAGGTCGAGGGGTGTCACCGACAACGGCAACGGCAACGCCGGCGGCGAGGGCGATCCCGGCCAGAAAAGCCCCATCGTCGACGATGGCCACCCGTCTCCTGGCACCGACGGCGAGGCAGGCGGCGTATTGGTTCTTGGAATGGGCAACGGCGAGGGGTCGCCCTCCCAGCCTGGTCTCCGCCACCGGGAGACGGCCGACCGGGTCGGGAAACCTCGTGGAGCGCTCGGTCCCGTCGACCTCCAGCCCCGGGTGTGCCACAGCAACCAGTTGTGGATCCGACTCACGACTGCCCAACGCCATGGCAAGACCCTTGGGGCCGGCACCCCACACCGCTACACCGTCCGCCTGCTCATCACCATCCCATATGAGTGGAACGCCGTGACGGGCGGCCAACCGTGGCGCGGTCTGACCGATCCCGACCAGGTAGTCACAACCTTCGGCGCTGTCGGCGACCTCAAAGCTCTTCGATGAGGCGGGTCCGATGACGAGGACGCTGTCGACACCCGGATGGGCACTGAGGGAGTGGGCCGCCCGAATCGAGGTGTCCCCGGTGACGAGGAGACCGATCCTCACGAAGGATCGACCGGTTTCCAGACCTCGCTGGCTTCTGGTTCCGAGTTACGGAGGATCGCGATGGCGGCGGCGACGGCAAGGGCGATCACAACAAGAGGGGAGAGTCGTTTCACGGACGCGAGTGTATGCGGGTCGTGGCAACATTCCACACGCGACCACCGACCACCAACACTCCCTCATTTTGACTCAACAAATATTGAGTCAATAGACTCTGAGGCATGGACATCTCGCAGCGGGCCGCGGTGCATGCCGCCCTCGGGGATGAGACTCGACTCCGGCTCGTCGATGCACTCTGGCTGAACGATCGCCCACCACTGGACCTGCACAGACTGCTCGGGATCGACACCAACCTCCTGGCCCACCACCTGGGAGTCCTCGACGCCGCCGGGGTCATCCAAAGACGAGCATCGGGGGGCGACGGTCGGCGGCGATATGTGACCGCGAGATGGGAGGTCCTCGAAGGCTTGCTGCCACCGAGGCGGTTGGACGTCACCTCGGTGTTGTTCATATGCAGCCACAACTCGGCCCGGTCGCAATTCGCCGAGGCGCTGCTCAGCTCGAGGGCACAGGTGAGCGCGCAGTCCGCCGGGTTCGGGCCGAGCGGCCAGGTCCACCCAAAGGCCGTGAAGGTCGCCGGTGAGCGCGGGTTGGATCTGTCCGGAGCGCATCCCAAACCGTATTCGGAAGTGACCGGGTCGCCCGATCTGGTGGTCTCGGTATGCGACCGGGCCTGCGAGGCTCCGATCCCGTTCGAGGGCCCAAGGATGCACTGGTCGGTCCCTGACCCCGTGGAGACAAACCGGATCGACGGTTTCAGAGAGGCTTTCGACGAGGTGGCGAGACGGATCGACCGGCTCATCGATGCAATCCCCATGGAGGTGACATGACACGGGAAGCACAACGCGCTCAACTCACCTCCGCCGAGCAACTACACCTACGGCAGGGGGCCGAGCGGCTCAAACGACGATTCGAGGGAGAGCTCAACACCCGGACCATCGAGCGTTTCTTGTACGACTCTCTCGATGTGCTGTTGGGGAAGGCGCACAACACGATGTGGGTCCCCCTCCTGGCCGAGCGGTTTGCCGCCGACCGAATACGGGCCGTCATCCGTCTCGAGGGGGACCAGATCGTGCTCAACCCCAGTGTCCTCTTCCTGTGTGTTCACAACGCCGGGCGCTCGCAGATGGCCGCCGGCTTCATGAGGGCGCTGGCGGGTGGCAGTGTCGATGTCTTCTCGGGAGGATCCGAGCCGGCCGAATGGGTCAACCAGGCCGCGGTGGCGGCGATGGCGGAGAGGGGGATCGATATCAGCCAGGAGATTCCCCAGCCCTGGGCCGACGAGATCGTCCGGGCCGCGGACGTGGTGGTCACGATGGGTTGCGGTGACGCCTGTCCGATCTTCCCTGGCAAGAAGTACGTCGACTGGGAGGTGGGCGACCCGTCGGGTAAGTCGGTCGAGGAGGTTCGGCCGATCAGGGACGATCTCGAGCAACGGGTCCGCGGCCTGATGGAGGAGCTCGGCGTGGAGGCCATCTCCTGAACAGCCGTGATTTGTGGATAGGGGCGAAGCACGGCCACGATTGGCGTTGCAACCGTGCCCATCACAGGACTCGCATCATCAGCCTCACGTCGATTGCTGCTTGGTCTCGTCCTCGCCTCGGTGGCGTTGGCGAGCTGTGGTGGAGATGTTGCGTCGACTCGGCTCCAAGGTGCGGTGGTCGAGCCGGCCACACCCAAACCGTCATTCGTCCTCACCGACACCGCAGGCGAGCCCTATGACTTCGTCGAACGGACCGAAGGCAAGCTGACCCTTCTCTACTTCGGCTATCTCAACTGCCCCGATATCTGTCCCGTCCATATGGCCCAGATCGCAGAGGTCTTCGATCAGCTCCCGGCGGTGGCCAGGGATGCCGTGGTGGTCTTCGTCTCCGTTGACCCCGATCGTGATTCCCCCGGGGAGATCAGGACCTATCTCGACAACTTCGATTCTCGTTTCGTCGGTCTCACCGGGACGATGGCCGAGTTGGAATCGGCTCAGACCGCGGCGGGCATCCCTCTCGCCCGGTATGTCGGCGAAGGTGAGACCTACACCGTGGATCATGCCGGTTGGGTGATCGCCTACGCCCCCGATGGGCTCAATCACAGCGTCTATCCGTTTGGCACACGGCAAAGTCAGTGGATAAACGACCTTCAGATCCTCGCCGGGATGGGCGGATGACGTCGATCGCCGCCCTGGCCGCCTCGGCGGTCCTCGTGGTCGGCTGTGCCGATGGCTCGGGTCTCCAGGTGACTGATGCACGTGTAGGCCAACCCACCGGGCCCAACGCAGCCCTCTATTTCACTGTCAGCGGGAATGGGGGCGAGGCCGACCGGCTCGTCTCCGCCCACACCGAGGCGGCAGAGGCCGTTGGGCTGCACGAGACCACGATGGGCGATGATGGGTCGATGAGGATGCGGCCCGTGGAGGCCCTCGACCTTCCCGCCGATGGGACGCTCATACTCGAGCCCGGTGGATACCACATGATGTTGATCAACGCGGCGAGGTTGGAAGTAGGAGACACGGTCGACGTGACTCTGGTCTGGGAGACTGCCGGTGATATGGCGATCGTCGCCGAAGTCGTCGAGCCCGGCGACACGACAGGAGAGGCGCCGTGATCACCTGGTGGTGCACCGCCCTCACCCGGCCATGGACCTGGGAGTGGATTCCCTATCCGGGCATCTGGGCAGCCAGCCTTCTCCCGATCGTCGGCTACGGCCGTGCGGTGCACCGTCATGACGATGACACCGACTGGAGGAAGGCGACTCAGTTCGTCACCGGGATGGTGGTCTTCTGGCTTGCATCCGATTGGCCGTTGGGGACGCTCGGCGCCGGGTACCTGGCATCCGCTCACATGACCCAGTTCCTGCTCTACACACTGGTCGCGGCTCCGCTCCTCTTGCTGGGGACTCCGGAGTGGATGGCGCGTGGTCTCGCCCGGCGGTTGCGGGTGGAGAGAGTCGTCGTCCGGCTCGGCGGATCGTTGCTGGTCTCGGGCGTCATCTACAACACCGTGTTGCTGGTCACCCATGCGCCGGGCACAGTCGAGGCCCTTCGCACCAACCAGTTCGGCTCGTTTGCGATGGACCTCCTGTGGGTCATCGCCGGGATCATCCTCTGGTTGCCCCTGCTCTCACCGTTGCCGGAGGGGAGGACCGGCTCGCCGTGGGCGAAGATGGCGTATCTCTTCGTGACGACCAGCATCGTCGCCGTTATCCCCGCCAGCTTCCTCACCTTTACTTCGACCCCTATCTATGGAATCTATGAGTTGGCGCCGAGGTTTGGCTCGTTGACGGCAATCGAAGACCAGCAACTCGCCGGGATCATCATGAAGATCGGCACGATCCCGATCGTCTGGTCGACGATCGCAGTCCTCTGGTTCCGTTGGAATGCTGAGGAGGCACAAACCGCATGATCTCGCAATTGGCTTCGATCCCGTCACCGCCCATCAACGACATCCACATCGGCCCGCTGCGGGTGACCTTTTACGGGATCCTCATCATGACCGGGGTGGTGGTGGCTTGGCTGGTAGTCCGCAATCGGTTTGCTGCCCGTGGTGGCGAGATCGAAATCGCGGAGAGGATCGTGATTCGGGTCGTCGTCTGGGGGTTTGTGGGCGCCAGGTTGGCCTATGTGTCGACCCACCTGTCCCGGTTCGAGGGTGAGTGGTGGAAGGTCATCGCGGTATGGGAGGGGGGTCTCGCGTTGTTTGGCGGCCTGACCGCGGGGGCGATCGCCATGTACCTCTCCTCGCGGCGCTGGGAAGCCAGCTTTCCCGACTTCCTCGACTCGGCCGCTCCTGCCGTGCCCCTGGCCCAGGCAATCGGGCGTTGGGGCAAC
>DASWKM010000163.1:0-2987 GCA_036396635.1 Acidimicrobiia bacterium | reverse complement strand
GATCGGGACGGTGGGCGAGCCCATCAATCCCGAGGCGTGGATCTGGTATAACGAGCACATCGGCCGAAACAACTGCCCCATCGTCGACACGTGGTGGCAGACCGAGACCGGCTGCATCATGATCACGCCGCTGCCCGGGGTGATCGCGACGAAACCGGGCTCGGCTACCAAGCCGTTCCCGGGCTTCGCCGCCGACGTCGTGGATGACGATGGCAACTCTGTCCCCTTGGGCGGAGGCGGATTCTTGGTGATCACCCAGCCTTGGCCCGCTATGGCGAGGACGATCTACGGTGACGATCAGCGCTTTGTGGACACCTACTGGTCACGGTTCGACGGCCGCTACTTCCCCGGTGACGGGTGCAAGAGAGACGAGGACGGCTACTACTGGCTGCTGGGTCGCGTCGACGACATCATGCTGGTGTCCGGGCACAACATCTCGACTACCGAGGTCGAGTCGGCGTTGGTCAGTCACCCCGCCGTTGCCGAGGCGGCCGTCGTTGGACGCAAAGACGAAATCACAGGCCAGGCAATCGCCGCGTTCGTGACGTTGCGGGGCACTGCCACCGGTGACGAGGCGCTCATCGAGGAGCTGCGTGACCATGTCGCATCGGTCATCGGCGCAATCGCCAAGCCTCGTTCGATCGTGTTCACCGCTGATCTCCCCAAGACGAGGTCGGGAAAGATCATGCGCCGCCTGCTGAAGGATATCTCCGAGAACCGTCACCTGGGCGACGTCACCACGCTCGCCAATGCCGACATCGTCGCCGAGATCGCGGAGAAGGCCGCCGGTTCCACCGAGGACTGACCCTCCGCGGAGAGTGGATGGCGTCGATGCGAGTCTCGCTGCCCCCAAGTCTTCCGTTACCCGAACCTGAGTGCCTCGTGATAGATGACGAACTCGCGGTCACCTCGTGTGACGACATCGCCCGACCCGGGTTGGGGTGGCGGCGACGGCCGGATAGAGACAGACGGGCGGGTCGCCGGTCGTCGGCCTGGCGTCGTGGTCCGTTTCCTCGACCAGGTGAGGGACTGGAGTTGCCCCAGCCCCTCACTCGGTGATACCTGCTGTCGGGTTAGAGGCCCGGCTCCCCAATGGTCGGGTTGCACGCGTCTCCCGGATGGAGACCCACAGTGCCGACGAAATCCCTCACTTCCTTGGGGATCTGCCCCCAGGACTGGGTGCGGAAAAACCCATCCGCGTCAGGACCTTCAGGGTCTCCGGTAGAGGTGTCGTTCAATCCCGAAAACGCACAGGCCGAGTGACCATTCAGCGTCCCATCGTCGTTCTTGAGGCTCTTTCCGTTCCCGGTTATCTCACCTGCGAAAGCGGCACTGGCTCCGATCGCCGTGACCATCAACGCTG
Organism: Acidimicrobiia bacterium; assembly: GCA_036396635.1. Lineage (GTDB taxonomy): Bacteria > Actinomycetota > Acidimicrobiia > Spongiisociales > ZC4RG35 > JANQRA01. The sequence continues at coordinate 1,624 of DASWKM010000163.1, read as the reverse complement.
CAAGCACTGCGACCAGCAACGATCTTTTCATGGATTCCTCCCTTGCTCGATACGCCCCCCACTCTGAGTGGGCTGCCCTGCACGCTGCACGGTTGTCCGGCGTCGCGTGCGAGCCATCGACCTCGAGATGAGACGATTCGCTGAGGCCTGTTCGTCCCAGGTGGGTCAGAGCAGCAGGGCAGCAGTGAAGAAGATCACAGTTATGACTAAACCGCCCGTTAGCTCGATTCCCAGCGAAGCGAGGACTGCCCTGACGGCCGCATTGGTCGACGGCCAGGCTCGGGCCCTCCCTTTTCGGGCCCGCTCGAATGAATAGATGGTCAGGACGAATCCGATCGGCGCGCCGATGACGGGCACGGCGAACAGGCCGACGACGGCTACGAGCACCGCCAGCGTGAGGAGCCACCCAGGGATCCCGGCTTCCCTCAGTCTCCTGCCCGGATGGACCCACTTGAGGATGCTGGTGACCAGGGCGATGGCCACCACGACCGCCAGCACCAGCCAACCCGCGCCGTTCCCCTCCTCCAGCGCCCAGAGAAGGACGGCGACAACCTGTAGCAGGAGTCCGGGAAGGAGGACGACGACGATGCCGATCAGGCCGATGAGAACGGCGATGCCCGCCAGGAAGTCGTGGATCTCCAACTACCCACCGGTGCTCGAGGCGAGATTCGACACGAGACGGGAGGCGCCGGCCTGAACCGGCTCGCCGTGCCCGAAGAGCGCTACCTCGTAGTCGAAGGCGGCGAGCTTGGCGACCGATGCGTTGGCCAGGTCCATGTCCTCGCTGAAGTCGGGGTTGGCTCCTGTGAGCCTGCCGTCGCCGACCCCGTTGAGGGCATCACCGGCGACCAGGACACCACCGGCACGATCCAGGACGGAGATGTGGCCCGGTGTGTGACCGGGCGTCTCGATGATCTCGAGGTCGAAGACGCGGTTCCCGTCGCCCACCGCCGTGCCCGTCGACGATGCCGTGATCGCCGTCATGTCTCCGGCTCCGGCGTACCAAGGTGCCCCTGTTGTACCGAGGACGGCTTCCAGGGATCCCTGATGGTCGTTGTGCTTGTGGGTGAGGATCACGTGGCCGACCGAGCCCCAACCGAGCCCGATCTCGCCGAGAGCGGTCTCGATCGCCCCTTCGCTTCCCGACACCCCGGTGTCGACCAGGACGGCTTCACCACTCCGATACAGGAGGTAGGCCGAGACGAAGCCGATGTTCACCCGGTGCCATCGATGCCTTCCGGCCCCTGGTGAGGTCGTCGCTCCACCGGCGGTCGTCGTCGCCGAGTCGGTCGTAGGGGATGGTGGCGTGTCATCGGTCGGGGTGGCATCGTCGGAAGGCTCTGCCATACAGGCGGCGGTGCCCAGGACGATCAGGGCCACCCCCGCCCTGCCCATGTCTCTCAGCAGCATCCGGCGGGAGACGAGTGCGTGTGCCGTCACGACCAGAGGTTACGCCCAAAGTCACGCTCTACGCCCATCTGGTCGGGCGTAGGGTTGGCGCCATGGCTACCAAGATCATCCTCCCGGAGTCCGAGCTTCCGACGCATTGGTACAACATTGTTCCCGACCTTCCGGCGCCACCGCCTCCGGTGCTGCATCCGGGGACCCATCAACCGGTTGGCCC
>DASWKM010000162.1:0-4286 GCA_036396635.1 Acidimicrobiia bacterium | reverse complement strand
ATTGCCGACATCGCCGAGCCCACCGCACTCACCTATCTGCTCAAATACGACTCGATCTACGGACGGTTCCCGGTCGAGGTCGAGTACGACGACGGGACCCTCGCCTACGGCTCGAAGACGGTCACCTTCACCGACAGTCGCACACCTGGTGACACGTCCTGGGGTGCCTTGGGTGCCGACATCGTCCTCGACACCACCAGCCGTTACCGGAGCCTCGAGTCGCTCAACGGTCACATCGAGAATGGGGCAGGCCGGGTGGTGCTCACCTCGAGCCCGGAGACTCCAGGTGAGATCCCTCTCCTCCTCCGTGGCATCAACGACGAGGTGCTCGATGACCGCCCCACCGTGGTCGCACTCGGCTCCAACACGTCCAATGCCGCGGCACCGATCCTCAGGATCCTCGGCGAGTCCTTCGGGCTCGACCGGGTGTTCATGACCACCGTCAAGGCCATGTCCAACGCCGGGCGGCTTGCCGACGTGCCCACCGACTCTTACCGGACCAGTCGGGCTGCCGGTGAGAACATCATCCCGACAGACACCAACTCGGCCGAGATCATCACTCAGGCCCTGCCCGAGCTCGAGGGCAGGCTGTCCGTCGTCGCCCTCAATGTGCCGGTTCCTGACGGCTCGACCGTCGACATGGTCGCCGAGACCACTCGGTCGGTGACAGTCGAGGAAGTGAACGGGACGGTCAGGCAATGGGTTGGCAAGTATTTCGTCGACATCATCGAGTACGTCGACGATCCCATCGTTTCTTCCGACGTTCGCCTCAACTCCCACTCCGGCATATACGACAGCCTGGCGACGATGGTCACCGGCGGGAACCTGGTGAAGACGATCACCTGGTTCAACAACGGGTGGGGATACTCACATCGCGCCGTTGAAGTAGCGGCTGCGATCGCAGCTCAAGGAGGTTCGCGATGACCAGGGTTGCCATCAACGGGTTCGGCCGTATTGGCCGGACCGTGTTCCGGATCATCGCCTCTCGCCCCGGGTCCGACATTCAGGTGGTTGCGATCAACGACCTGTCTGACGACGACATCCTCGCCTATCTGCTCGAGTACGACTCGGTGATGGGACGATTTGACCAGGAGGTATCGGTTGCCGACGGGGTCATGAAGGTCGGCGATCACGAGGTCCAGATGCTGATGGAGAGAGATCCGGCCCAGCTCCCCTGGAGCGAGCTCGGGGTCGACGTCGTCATCGAGGCCACCGGGGTGTTCCGTGACCGGGCCTCGCTGCAGAAGCACCTCGATGCCGGTGCCAAGCGGGTGATCCTCACGGTCCCCGCCAAGGACGAGATCGACGAGACGATTGTCCTCGGGGTCAACGACTCGGAGTTGGGTCCGGAGGACCTCATCGTTTCCAACGCCTCGTGCACGACCAATTGCCTGGCGCCTCTCGCCAAGGTCCTGGACGATGCCTTCGGGATAAGGAAAGGCGTGATGACCACGGTTCACGCCTATACGAACGACCAACGTCTCGCCGACGTCCCTCACAAGGATCTCCGTCGCAGCCGGGCAGCAACGGAGAACATCATCCCGACGACCACCGGAGCGGCCAAGGCCGTGGGCAAGGTGCTGCCCAACCTGGCAGGGAAACTCGATGGGATGGCGATGCGGGTCCCCGTGCCCGACGGCTCAACCGTGGACCTGGTTGTCGAGTTGGAGCGTGACGTGACCGTCAAGGAGGTCAACGCGGCGATCAAGGCCGCAGCCGAAGGTGAATTGGCCGGCATCATGGAGTACACCGAGGACCCCATCGTCTCCACGGACATCATCGGCAACCCCCACTCATCGATCTTCGACGCCGGCGGGACCCAGGTCCTCGGCGGCAACCTGGTCAAGGTGATGTCCTGGTACGACAACGAGTGGGGCTACTCCAATCGCGTGGTCGACCTGATCGAGCGGCTCGCCCAGGTGATGGATCAGCCCGTCGGCTGAGCCCCCATGTGGCTCTGAAAATGGAGGTCGAGAGATTCGAGGAAGCGGCCACATTTCGTGACCTGGTAGGCCCGTTTCTCCTGCAGCACGAGTCGGCCAACAATCTGATCGTGGGCGTAACCGAGACCGCCGTCACCCGCCCCGACATTTACGAGGGGTTCACCGGATGGGCCGTGATCGACGACGACGAGGTGGTGGCCGTGGCCGCGCAGACCAGTCCACACAATCTGATCTTGGCCGAAGCGGTCTCAGAGCAGGCGGTGCGGCTGTTGGCCCGTGAGACCGGTGACCTTCCCGGGGTGATCGGGACACGGCCATGGATCGACCTGTTCATCGAAGAGCGGCCAGAGGCTGCCGGCAGGACAATGAGTCAAGGGGTCTTCGAGTTGGACGAGGTGGTCCAACCGAAACCGGCTCCCGGTCTCTCCAGGCCGGCGACAACACACCATCGGGAGACGCTGGCCGAATGGGTGGCCGCATTCCAGATCGAGGCAGCGGGACTGGCCACTCCACGAGACTCGGAGCGGATCGTCGATCTGCGACTCGAGGGGCCGCCCGAGAGATTCGGCTTCTGGGTTCACGAAGTCGATGACACGCCCGTGGCCATGACCGGCAACACCGGACCCACCCCAAATGGCATCAGGATCGGTCCCGTCTACACCCCGCCGGAGCATCGCGGCAAGGGGTATGCGTCGAACCTGGTGGCCACCCAGTCGCAATGGCTGCTCGACAGCGGCCGGCGGTTCTGCTTTCTGTACACCGACCTCGCCAATCCGATCTCGAACTCGATCTACCAACGGATCGGATATCGCCAGGTGGCCGAATCGGCGGAGTACTCGTTCAATCACCCGGAATGACAATCGCAGCCAACGCCGTGACCACGCCGGCGCCGATGACCGGAATGGCGCGCGAATCGGTCGCCTCGGCCACGAGCCCGGCGATGACCGGGCCGATGGCCCCAACCGTCAGGAACATCGCTCCCAACAGACCCATCGCCGTCCCCAGGGTGCGTTCTTCGAAGAGGTCGCGTGTCGTCATGCCTTGAAGAGGGGATAGCGCCCCGACGCCGAACCCAGCCAACAACGCATAGGTCAAGGCCAAGGCCGGACCGCCGGCGAATGCGAGGACGATCATCCCCATTCCGATGGACAAGACCGCAACACGAAGCGACCTAATCACACCGAGCCGGTCGACCAGAGCCATCAGGGGAAGACGACCCGTGAGCTGTGAGAAGCCTCTCAATCCGGCCCAGAACGAAGCCGTCGTCAACGGCAGTCCGGCGGCGGTCATGGCCGGCACCTGGTACACCAGAAGGGTGGCTGTGCCGATGCCGACCAACCCGATGGCGATCACGTACCGCTTGACCGCCCTGGAGCCGAGCGATCTTCGCAGCTGCGCCCATGCCCCATGCGCGACGTGGTGATCGAGCCGGGCCTTGATCGTGAGGGCTCCGACACCCAGCGCGGCAACGGCCGATCCCGTGAGGACCCGGAGCGTCGAGCGCCAGCCAAGAGGCTCGACCAACCATCCCGCCGTTGGGACGTAGATCGCCGAGGCAAAGGCGCCCCAGATGGTGAGCACGGCGATCGCCTTCGTCGATGCGCCGGGGCTGAGACGGACCGCAATCGTCTGGGTGATGTGATACATGCCGAGAGCGCTGAGCGTGGCCCCGCCAATGGCCGCCGCCACCGCGAACAACGTGACCGACCTGGCACCGGCTGCCATCTGAAACGCGGCAAGCCCAACCCCGGCTCCGAGAGAGAACACAACTCGACTCCCGACCCTGTCGAGAAGCCATCCGCCCCCGACCCCTGCGACGCCACCCGCCAAGGCTGAGATCCCGAAGGCCGTTGTCAGCGCCGACTCAGCCCACCCGGTGTCCTCGATGATCGGGTCGAGCAGGACGCCAAAGCTGTAGTACCACGAGCCGTAAACGGCAATGGTGATGAGACCGAGAACGGCGATGCGGCCACTGGGGAAAGGTTTGGCGGTTTCGCCCTTCATCGGTTCCTGAGAGCGCGCCAGATCTGCTCGGGGGTGACCGGGATCTGCACGTCGGCGCCACCGAGGGCGTCGGCGAGGGCGTTGACCACGGCGGGAGTCGACCCGATTGCCCCCGCCTCCCCGATCCCCTTGGCCCCGAGTGGGTTGGTGGGAGTCGGTGTGACGGTCCTGTCGAGGTCGAATAACGGCAGCGATGCCGCGGTCGGGATCAGGTAGTCCATGAATGAGCTCGTGACGAGGTTCCCGTCATCGTCGTAGATGACCTGCTCCCACATCGCCTGTCCCACTCCCTGAGCCAGTCCCCCGTGCCGCTGGCCATCCGCCAACATCGGATTGATG